>JBBADV010000017.1 GCA_041656295.1 Kiritimatiellales bacterium
TCCAGTTCAACTTCGCCGCATTTAAACGGACTGTCCAGTTCGCAACACTCCGCAATCCGCTGACGAACTGCATAAAAAATCCGGTTGATGGTGTTGCGGCTCAGCCCGGTAAGAACAGCGATCTTTGATGCTTCAATATCCACCGGGAAGCAGCGGATAATACGCCGGAAATCGTGCTCCGAAATCCGTGAATGGAAAATATATTTATTACTCATTTCAAGACAACATCTTAAGGGTTATGTCAATCCCATTAACTTGTCTTGAACCATTTTAAAAATAACACGGCTCAGTTGTGTGGTTTGCGACACGGTACGCTGATGAAAGCATATACAATGGATTTACGGGAACGGAGCGTGGCCTATGTACGGATGTTGAGGGTGAACGGCGCGGACGAACCAATATCATTTCCGCATCCCGTAACAGACGCCTGATAAGTCTCCGATGATCTTCGAAGAACATTGCAACAGCACGGAGGTGGAGGCCTTCTTTCCGGATACCCTGCGATCTTCCATTCCCTGGAGGCGCTATCCTTTTCGTATCATGCATAGATACCCCCGAGTAAACTCGGGGTTCTTTTTTCATCACAGCTCCTCTCGGAGCTGACCTGAACGCCGCGAAACTTTGCGTTCGCGGCAATCAGGAGGCTCATTCATCCACGGCTAAAGCCGTGGTGTTCTATCTTCGACCGCATAAAAAACACGCCACGGAAAGTGGCGTGTTCGCTGGGTTAACAGCTTGGAGCTAGAATGTATACCGGAGTCCCAATTCAACTCGGTGTCCAGTGATTTCCATATCCACTCCGTCAAGATCCGGATCGGATGTTTTTAAAAACCGATATCCGGCATCTAGGCTAATGTTATCTGTGACTTTAACGTCTACGCCTGCACCAAGCTGAAATGCGGCGACGGTGTCAGATCCACTACCTAATTCGTCAATTTTCACTTTTACCCTGACTGCACCAATACCGCCCATCAGATACGGCGTAATGATAGAACTATTTCTGAAGTCATAGTACCCATTTAACATAAACGCCAGCATTGAAATATCGCCAACGTCTTTGTAGTAATAGTAGTCGTCTTCGATCTGATCGATGTCATTCTTCTGATAGAAGAATGACAGTTCTACGCGAACCGGCAGTTCATCAGATGCGATACCGGCCGCCATGCCTATAACATAACCGGCATCGAATTCTGCATCATCCAATTTTCCATACCCGATATCGAGCCCGCTGATGTCGGAATCCTGTAAAAATGCACCGCCAGCACCGACACGGACATACGGGCGGACTCCATCCGCAAAACTGAATCCGGTAATACCGGCTAATAAAATGAATAATACTTTTTTCATGAATTTTCCTTTTGTTAAATATTTACTAAACATAATATCGATAATCAGAAATCGAGGCGGTCAGTTATCCATAGTGCATGACATCCTCCTTTCTGTTCGGCATCAGCCGGAGTTAAGGGCCGCATAACGCGCGGGCGGGGTTGACATGTCGATTACAGCGCGTTGATGATTTCCTGCCGTTTGGCGTTGTACTCATCTTCGGTCAATAATCCCTGGTTTTTTAACTCGGTGAGTTTTTGCAGCTTTGCATCTACCGGTTCTCCGGTGGTTTTGGGAACAGACACAGACTTTGATTTCGTATAGCCATGCAGCCCCTCGGCAACTTCCTGTGCAATGAAATCGCTCAATACCGGCATAGATTTTTCCTGAACCAGCGGCGTAACATCAGAGTCATACCCTATATGAATAATGCCTCCAATAAGTGCTGAAACTGACCACCCAGGCATCCACCAGCCGGATTCTGCCAGCCAGGTCCGTTTCATATCGGCGTGCCGGACATCCAGTTCAATCGGAATATGCACGGATTTTATGTGCTGTCCGGTTTGCGCATCGGTTAAGTCCACCTGAACATCATATTCGACAGTGTAAATATATCCATTCCATGCCGGCGTGAAGATCAAGAATCCCGGCCAGCTGATCAGGAAATTCAAGCCGGAACCTCTATATTGAGGATGCATATTAAATGTCGCTATGACGTCGACATTGCTGTTATCTACATTAATTGCAGTGGTGGCCTGAATATTGTATCGACTGAGATCAATGATAAAATTCCGTGCCAGCTGTCTGGTATCTTGCTGATAATGTTTTTCACGAATTCCCAGACGCAACGGCTGTTCCAACGGTGTTTCCATGGCGCCGGCACGATACATATTCAAATTTTTTATAGCTAGCGGATGAGTGCAAGCGGTTAAAATAAACACTACGCCAGCTGTACTGATGATGTTTTGAATCGTTTTTTTGTTCATAATATTCTCCGGTTAATAATTTTGATCATTTCTGTTTCGGCCAAAGCTGCAGGAACTGCGCTGCGCTTTTTCGTGCAAGTCGTAGGATTTCGTCTTTGTGTTCTGGGTCGGCAGTGGAATATGTGATTCCTGATAGTTTATATCCATCCGCCCGGGTTTTGATCTGGCAGATCAGAGAGCCGTCCGGAGAGATCACTTTCCAGACGGTGTACAGACGCAAGGTCTTATCGAACCCGCTTGCGGTCATGAAATAAAATTTCGGCTCAAGAAACGCACCGACACCGAATTTGTCATGAAACGCCGGGTATTGGTCGTGATCCGGTTTGGTAATATTTTCCGGCAGTCCGATTTCTGAACGGGGAACGTAAGTAAAAGCTGTTGAGTTTGTGAAAACGGATTCAATAATCTCCACACACTCATTGTTCAGTTGCTGTTCTAAATCTCTTTTCCTCGTGGCTTCAGTAACAATAACATGACCTATCACTCCGCCAAGAATCGTTGCGCTCGATATGGTTGCGTGCGAATATTTACACCCCGATATCGTAATCCGGTTATTTTCTCCGAATGTTTTTAAGCGGGCGGCGTGAATTTTACTGACGTTTGGTGATGTGCAGCCGCTTAAGAATGCCGTAGCGACTGAAACGGCAATGGATATAGGGATATGCCCCCGATTCCTCTTTTTCTGCATGTTCCTCTCCTGTGTTGCGGTTTTACAAACCGGGAGAGGAGTTCTCTAAAAAGAGAGGCGCCACCTCCCAGTCATGCTCTCCAGAGGCCCGCCAGAGCCCACACACGAACACAACATAAGAGGCGCGCCGATTGGCGCATCCTCGTATGAAGTCATTCGTGTGTAAGAAACTGGCGGTTTCCAGAGAACGACTAAAACTTCTGATGCTAAATTATTCTTCTAAACCTATATGACTCCTTTTACTTCAAGGAAAAATACTGTCTTTAAAACTGAAATTCAACTTTCTTTTAGTCACATTGTCAGTCAGCCCTGATTTTAAATCTTAACCAGGGTCTCGATGTTAAACAGTGTTTCAACGGCTCGACAGGTACTGAGCATTCGAATGCATATGAAGGCGAATCATCTTCGGCGATCCGTGATCAGCCGAATTGAAAAATCTTTATAATTCACTGATCACGACGGAATTATATTGGAGCCAATGGACGGATTCGAACCGACGACCTGCTCATTACGAATGAGCTGCTCTACCAACTGAGCTACATTGGCCAAAGGAAGGCGCGTATTTAGCCAAAGCGCGCCGATTGAGTCAAGGTCAGGATGCAGAAAGCTCCGCAGATCGTTTTTGTGCGGCGAGCAGTGCTTCGATAATGGCTTCTTTTACGCCCTGCGTTTCAAGCACATTGATTGCAGCGGCAGTGGTTCCGCCTTTGGATGTAACGTTGGCACGCAGGGTGTCGGCATCTTCACCGGAGGTTTGCATGAGCTCGGCAGAACCGGTTACAGTTTGCAGGGCAAGCGCGCGCGCGACTTCTTTATCGAGTCCCATTCTGCCGGCGGCGGCAAGCATCGCTTCGAGAAGATAAAAAACATACGCCGGACCGGAACCGCTCAATGCAGTCACAGCGTCCAGCTCTTTTTCGTCGACGCGCACTGTAAATCCAACGCTGCTGAATATTTTTTCAACCATTTCCAAATCGGATTCACCGGCGTTTACACCGCCGGCAATAGCGGATGCACCCCGCTTAATGAGCGCCGGTGTATTGGGCATAACGCGCACTACGCGCCGGTTTTCCCCGAGTAATGTTTCAATTTTCCGGGTCGTAATTCCGGCAGTGATGCTGATGACCAGCGTCTCTTTTTTTAGTACCGGTTTCAGTTCATGCAGAATTTCCGGTAAAACCTGCGGCTTTACGGCGAGCAGAACAGTTCCGGCATTTTCTGCCGCCTGATTTGTGATAGAAACTTCAACGCCGTATTTTTCCGCCAGCGCCGCGAGCCGTTCCGGAATCACATCCGTCATCACAATGTTTTCCGGTGCACAACATTGTCCGGCAATTATTCCGCTAACAATGGCCTCTGCCATGTTTCCGGCGCCGATAAAAACAATTTTCGAATTCATGATCATGCACATCTCTTTAACTGAAAGTTCGCAGAAATTACACAAATAAACACGACTTTATTTTTCTATAAACCGGCAGCGCCGGGATCAAGGCCAAATTTTTTAATACAAATGTTCTGTTGACTCCGCAACTGGAACGTGTATGTTGCCGCACTGCATTACGAGAGGCGTGGTTAACGACGCCCGGCAACCTGACAACAAAGGTGCTCCGGCCTTGCACTAGGCGATGCGCCCCGTACGGGGAAAGTTGTGGAGTGTCCTGTTTGTCGATTGCCAATGCCTGATGAAATGGAGAATCGACAATGAGTGAAAAACGTAAAAATGAAACACTGGCGCTGCACGCCGGTTATTCTGCTGAACCGACTACCGCAAGCTGCGCTGTACCGATATACCGCACGAGTGCGTATGTTTTTAAAAACACGGAACATGCCGCCAATCTGTTTGCGTTGGCGGAACTGGGTAATATTTACACGCGGCTGACAAATCCGACGACGGATGTACTTGAAAAACGCATTGCGGCACTCGAAGGCGGCGCCGGCGCGCTGGCGGTGGCATCCGGTACAACGGCAATTTTCTACAGCATTATCAATCTCGCCAAAGCCGGCGACGAGATCGTTTCGTCGAACAATCTTTACGGCGGAACGTATGCGCAGTTTAACGACATTCTGCCGCAACTCGGCATCAAGGTGGAATTCGTTGATCCTTCCGTGCCGGAAAACTTTGCGGCGGCGATTACGGATAAAACGAAAGCGATTTACACGGAGACAATCGGCAATCCGTCGCTCGACGTTTCAGATATTCCGGCGATTGCAAAAATTGCGCATGAACATAGTCTGCCGCTGATTGTCGACAGCACCTTCACCACGCCGGCACTGCTCAAACCGATCGAACACGGCGCCGACATTGTGGTGCACTCATTGACAAAATGGCTCGGCGGACACGGCAATGGAATCGGCGGTGTTGTGATTGATGCCGGCAAATTTAACTGGAACTCCGGCAGACATCCCCTGTTCTCAGAGCCGGACGGAAGTTATCACGGCATCCGTTTTGCCACCGATCTGCCGCCGGAACTCGCACCGCTGGCGTACATCCTGCGGATGAGGCTGACACCGCTGCGTAATCTCGGAGCGTGCATTGCGCCGGACAGTTCGTGGCAGTTTCTGCAGGGCATTGAAACGCTGAGTTTGCGGATGGAGCGGCACAGCAGGAATTCGCTGGCGGTCGCTGAATTTCTGGAACAGCAGCCGGAGGTTGCGTGGGTCCACTATCCGGGACTCAAAAGCCATCCGTCGCACGCTGTTGCCAAACGGCTGTTGAACAACGGATTCGGCGGTGTGGTGGTGGTCGAACTGAAAGGCGGCGAAAACGACGGCCGGAAATTCATAGAAAAGCTGAAGCTGTTTTTACACCTCGCAAATGTAGGTGATGCAAAAAGCCTGGCAATTCATCCAGCAACCACTACGCATGCGCAGCTCACACCGGAGCAGCAGCGTGCCTGCGGCATTACACCGGGACTCGTCCGCCTTTCCATTGGAATCGAAAATATTGACGATATCATTGACGATTTAAAGCAGGCCCTGAAATAAAAACAGGCAGTTAAAGTCAGGCGCCGGAGCGGACTTTTAGACGCCCGGCGGCAGACTTTTGACGGATTATGAATGTTGAAACCAGATTTTTTACTTACGATTCACTGAAGCTGAAAAGCGGTGCGGAATTTGGTCCGGTTACGCTGGCGTATGAGACATACGGCGAACTGAACAAAGCGCGCGACAATGCGATTCTGCTGTTTCATGCACTCACCGGATCGCAGCATGCCGCCGGATTTAATCCGGCGGTGCCGGACACCGGCACGCGCTGGAATACCGAATGCCGGACCGGCTGGTGGGACGGCTTTGTCGGTCCCGGAAAAATGATTGATACCGGTAAGTTTTTTGTTATCTGCGCAAATTATCTCGGCGGCTGCTATGGATCCACCGGACCGGCGTCCGTCAATCCGGAAACCGGCAAGCCGTACGGCGGGAAATTCCCGCGCATTCATCTCAGTGATGTTGTCGACTCTCAACTGCCGCTGCTAAACCATTTCGGCATCAAAACGCTGTACGCCGTTGTCGGCGCGTCGCTCGGCGGAATGCTGGCGGCCAATCTGCTCGCACGCTATCCTGAAATCACCTGCCGCGCAGTTGAAATTGCATGCAGCATTGAGCCGACTACACTCATCCGTGCCTACAATCTCGAACAGATTCTTGCGATTGAAAATGATCCGAATTTCCGCGACGGCAACTATTATGATGCCGAACCGCCGGCGCGTGGACTCGCCCTCGCCCGTATGATTTCGCACAAAACATTTGTCTCGCTCGATTTCATTGAAGAGCGCGCACAAAACCGGTGGGAACAGGAATACGACGAATTTTCGTGGTATAAAGTCCACACGCCGCTTGAATCATATATTCTGCACCAGGGGCGTAAACTCGTCCGGCGCTTCGATGCCAACAGCTATCTGCAGTTCATTGCCGCGTGGTCGGATTATCATCTGCTGCGCGATACCGGCGCGCCGGATTACAGGACGCTGTTTGCGCCGTGCCGGCATCAGCAGCATCTGCTTTTCACGATCGACAGCGATTACTGTTTCTATCCTGAAGAACAGGAATTCTACCGGCGACGTCTGGAAGAAAGCGGCGTACCGGTAACGCATGTCACGGTGCATTCCGACAAAGGACATGACTCTTTCCTGCTTGAGCCTCACCTTTATGAAAAATATATCCGTGAACTGCTGAACAGTTGAGTGCCGAAACACGCAGTGCATCCTGCAAATTTTACGAATGCTTGTTGTAAACGAAGAGTTAACCGATTTTTACATGCTCATAGTAAACGACGTGTTTTTCACCTGAGCAGCGGCGCAGGCGTTCATGACGTCAATGATACGTTTATGCAAAACCTGATCGGCAGGCAGAATATTAACGATGAGCTCACTGCCGGACGTTTCAGCGGCCTGCTTGAGCTCAACGAGACGCGTTGCCAGTGTATTCAGAGCGCGATCGTCGCGCGAAAACTTCATGCCTTCAACATAAACATCACCTTCCGGTGCAATTTCAATCAGCACTTCGATCGGCATTTCAATAGATTCGGGCTGATCGACGCGTGCCGGCAGCATAAATGAGATATCCGCTTCTTTTTTGACCAGCGCCGATGTCACCATGAAATAAATGAGCAGCAGAAACACAACGTCGATTAACGGTGTGATTTGCATATCAATTTTATCTTCCCCGATGTTTTTCTGCAGGTTCATGGTTATTCCTCAAACGCCGCATAAATCAGATTGACCGCGCCGATTTCAGCACAGGCAACCATTAATTCTTTATTGACGCGGTACGGTACGTTTTCATCCGCACGAATGAAGAGCCGCAGTTCCGGGTCTGTGCCCAGTTCCTCCGTCACCCGTTCTTTTAATTCGTCCATCGTCACCGGAATCGCGCCGATATAAAGCTGTCCGTTTTCAGCCACGGAAATGGTGAGTCGTCCGGTAACATCCTCAGCAACTTTCGCCTGGCTGGCCGGCGGAATTTCAATATTTTTCGGTTTATCCAAATCTACCGCCGCTGCTGCAACAATAAAAAAGATGAGCAGCAGAAAAACCATGTCGATCATCGGCGACATGTCGATATCAACATTTTCATCATCTATAAGTTTCAGTTTCATGCGTCTCTCTGCTTAACGATCCGCATTAATCATGTTTCTGTTCAGTTAAATCCTGGAACGCCAGCGGCATTTCGCCGGTTTCAAGAGCATCGAACAGGAAGCCGACATTACGGCCGAGTGTGGCAAGGGTTTTATTAAAGCCTTTTTTGAAAAAGAAAAAGAACAGCATCGCCGGAATTGCAATAATCAGGCCGGTGGCTGTTGTGATGAGCGCCTCCCCGATATTGGCAGCGAGCAGTTCCGGCTTACCCATACCCTGCGATCCCATTGTATGGAAGGCTTTAATCATCCCGGATACCGTTCCAAGCAGTCCGAGCATCGGCGAAATCGCGCCGATAATGGAAAGATAATCAATCGGTTTCATTAACTGCGTTGTCTGTTCAATAGAAGCCTCTTCGATTGATTCTTTTACTTTATCATAATCCACTTCATCTTTCATACAGCGTTCCAGGCCGGCGCCGAACACGAGTGTAAACATCGCCGGTTTGGAGCGGCAGTATTCCAGCGCTTTACGCACATCGCCCTTCACCATCATCTGCAGAAGTTCCGGCATCATTTCTTTATGCAACAGCGTTTTTTCCCGCAGTGAAATAAAGTTCTGTACGACAAAAACGATCAGCCCGAAAGAACACAGTCCAAGCGGAATCATCGTCCAGCCGCCCTGATAAATCAGATCCAGAAATGTAATTTTTTCCGGGCCGGCAGTTTCAACAGCCTCCTGCGCAAATATCCATGAGGCAACCGACAAAACAATCATAACAATCCACGCTGTTTTTTTCTTCATTTTCTACTCTCCACCTTCCATTCACTTTTTTTTCGCGATTTCCGCGGCTCTTTTTTGTATGTGCGGGTCTGAATAAAACTCCTTGATATCGGCCAGCACAGCCTGTGCCGACTCCGGCATGTTTAATTGGAAATATAGTTCGGCACAAAGCAGTTCGGTTTTCGGCACCCAGTCGGCATCGGCACTGTGAATGGCCATCAGCAGCGCTGCGGTGCGAATCGCCGATGTGTATTCTTTATGGTACTGTTGAATACGGGCGTCCATGTAAAGCCGTGCAGCGGATTCTTCGGGAAATAACGCATTCCCCTCCGGAGTTTTCAAAAATACGTCAATTGACTCGTAACCGCCTTTTTCCAGCGTAATCAGCAGCGAATAAAACTGCGCCGCATTTTTCAGATCACCGGATTGTTTCAACAGTGCGGCGGCAAATTCAAGCGCGCGGTCGTACTCGCCGATCCAGTACGACACCGCCAGCCACTGTGCGATCTGCTGCCCGGCATTCGACGGCAAATCAAAATACGGGCGCCAGTCTGCCATGCGTTTACTCAGAATTTCCTCAGCGTTATAATAATTTCCGTCATTCAACAGCAGCGCAATATCCTCTTCATCCGTTTTTCCAACAGGAAACTGAATGGCTGTAATCTGTGCCGCCGGAAGCTGCATGGATTCCGCTCCGACGGATGGAGTAAAAACGATCATGCTGCCGGCACGGCTTTCCAGAGCACCGGACAGGTTTCCGGCGGTCGTTTGCAGCCGGACACGCACCGGTGCGGCCTGTGAGATTAAACTGCACGTTGCTCCGTAAAAAATTAAAACTTTAAACCAGCGGTTCATTCTGCGACCTCCGCTCCAACAGATTCCATGGTATTTGCGTTACCGGCGAGCAGTTCATCAGTTTCTTTCGGACCGAGAACATCGCGCGCTGTCTGCGATTGCGGCAGTTCACGTACATAGTCATCCAGCAGCATCGCACGGTATGTATTGCGTGCAGCGGCCGGACGTCCAAGTTTTTCCAGACACTCAGCACTCCTTAAATACGCATCTGCCGCCCAGCGACCATTGTCGTATGCTTTATAAAGCAAATACGTGCGCTGATAGAAGGCGAACGCTTTTTCGTAGTTGCCGCGTAAAAACCAGCTTTCGCCGGTGCGGTACATCGCTTCCGCGGCAATCGGACCGCGCCAGGCACGCACATTAAAAATCAACTGATACGTTTTTTCGGCAGCTTCATATTCGCCGCGCATCACTTCAATATTGCCTTTCATCAACTGCGCCCAGCCGATCGCCGGGTCTGCGCCGTAAAGTCCGAGCGCGTTCATCGCCACATCCAGCGCCTCATCATATTTCTGCTGCCGGTATAAATCTTCGGCGCGCAGTTTACAGGCATTTTTCATGAACGGAGAATTTTCGTAATTCTCCGCAAATACATTAAAAAATTCTTCGGCACGGGAATAATCATTTGTTTCCAGCAGTGCGGCACACATCAGCGAAAGTCCTGCCGGCGGAACCACTTTCAGATCTTTTTCGCGTGCCAGCAGCGTACGGCTGAGCTCATCCTGAGAACCGTTCAGTTCCGCAGTTAAAACTTCCAGACAGATTTTTAATGTCGGCCTGCCGGCAGCATCATGCAGTGCGTCATAAATCGTTTTTTCGGCGGCGAAGCGCTGATCATCATTTAATTTTGTTTTTATAATATTCGCCAGATCAAACAGAATTGATGCGATGCCGGTTTGCGCCGGATCGTCGCCGTAACGGATTACCGCGTCAAGATAGGCATTCACCGTTTTATCAGCATCACCTTGTGCAAGCTGTGCTTTGCCAATCCAGAAAACCGCTTGAGCCCAATCAGCATCCGCACCGAAAAACTTCGAATAATCTTCCATCTGTGAAATCAACTGCTCATATTTTTTTGCCGCTTTATCAAACTCTTTGCTTTCTTTATAGGCCTCAGCGTCCACTTCCAGCGTCGTTGCCATCTGGAACACGGCGTATGTGGCAGACATCGAAAACTGTTTCTTTAAATTGTCTGCTGCGTCCGGATAACGCTCTTTAGAAAAATCGACCGCCTGCTTATATAAACCCACCGCCTCGTCCAGCAGCCCATCGGCACCAAGCAGATCAGCATACATCGCCAGCGCATCCGGAATCAGTTCATCCTGCGGATAGGTGTCGATGAACTCTTTAAACAGCGTGCGAGCATGATCATAATCTTCCAGTCCGAAGCGGCAGACGCCGGCGCGGAACAGAGAATCCGGTGCAAACGCTGCACGCGGCTGGTCTTGCCGGTACTTCATGAAAATATCGTATGCCTGTTCAAACTTCTGCTGCAGCAGACGGCACATTCCCTGCCAATAGCGTGCATCCATTCCTTCGGCAGTATTCGGCACAACCCGCGTTACTTTTTCAAACGCATCAATCGCTAAGTCGTATTCCATCATCCGGAAATATGCGAAACTGACCAGGTAACGGACGGTCAATTCCTGTCCGCGTTCATCTTCATCTTTCGGCGGCGTCCAGCTATCAATATATTTAAGTAATGCCAGCGCAGAATCAAATTCTTGATCGTTCAGGTAGTGCTGCATCAGGCGCGTACAGATCAGGCGCGGATAAAGTCCGGATCTATTTTTTTCGAGATAATCTTCACTGATTGCAATCGCTTCAGTGTACTGTTTTAATTCATAAAGCAGCAGAGTTTTTTGAAAGAAAGCAGAAAGCCCTTCCTCGCGCGCCGGATATTTTTGATAAATATGATCGAATAGCACGGCCGCTTCCCAATAACGTTTCTGCTCCGCATAAATCTGCGCGGCACGATACGCGATATGCACATCATAATCCGGAATTTTCTGCAATGTTTCCAGCGCGGCGCGTAACTGTGTAATCTTCCATTCGCGATCTTTGTCGCGCGTATTCGCTTCAATTTCCGCCAGACGTTCCTGCTGACGGTTGAGCAGATCGCCTTTCGGCAGAACCAAACGGTAAATTGCCAGCGCTGCGCGATATTTTTGCTGATCGAACAGGCGGTCACCGATATTCAACAGGGTCAAATTGAGCGTAACATCGTCGCGCGATTCACCGCGAAACAGCACCGGCAGCGCTTTAATCACTTCAGCACTCCTGCCGACTTCAAACAGGCAGCGTATGTGCATCAACCGGTAGGCGCGAATATTACCCTGGTCTTTGGTGCGTTTAAGCGCATCCGGGATCATCGCCAGCGCTTCTTCATATTTTCCAAGCTGAAAATACGCCTGCAACAGAAACTGTTCAGCTGTTTCTTTATTACGCAGACTGATCGTCCGGTCATCCGCCATCGTTTGTGCGGTCGTCTGCAGCACTTCCCAGTTTTCCATGGCCCGAGCAATCCGGCAGAGAATCTGCTGCGCCGAAATCCGGTCTTTTACCGGTTCATTCGCAAGATATTCAGTGATATATTTCTCAGCTTCATCCCACTGCCCGATATCACACAGTGCCTGACTAAGCTGAATTCGCGCCTGTTGAATACTGTCTTTCGCAGAACGGTCGTTCAAACTTCCCACGCGAGTGATAATTTCCTTCAATAAAGGTACCGCCGTGCCGGGATCTTTATTCTGCAGGGCAAAATCAGCCGCCGCAACCAGTTCTGAAAACCCCAGTTGTGTCGCGCTTTGAGGCAGCACCGTCAGCGTACCCAGAAATAAACTCAAACTTATTAAATATGCTTTTCGCAAAATACCCTCACCGATAATAAGAGCTGATCGTAAATCAAAGACGCCCTTTACGTCAATTATGAAACGGTCTATGTGTAAAAATCAGGATATCCCCTGTTTTGCAGAGCGGCTTATCCAACAATATAATGTACGACATCGTTCAGGTGAAGAATTCCCACGGTCTTTGAATGCCGGTCGGTAACAATAGCGACGGATTCTTTTTTGGCACGCAACCGGCGCAATGCACGGGCGAGTGAGTTATCCGGCGCAATGCGGTCAATTTTTCGAATGAACGGTTTTACCGGCACTTCAGATTTTTCACCGGCAGCAATGATATCCAGCAGGTCTATAAAACCGGTCAGATTATTTTTTGTTTCACGGAATACAACGATTTGTTCCCCTTTGATTTTCTTGAATACATCAATTGTCTCTGCGACGGTTGCATTTTCGTTAAGCGCCGGCATGGCAGAAACCGGCTTCATTATATCGCGTACGGCTATGCGCTGCATCGCGATGACATTATCAATCATCCCGTGCTGATGACGACTTAATACAGAGGAGTGTTTTTTATCTAAAAAATATTCGCGAAAACTTTGCAGTGACAACGTGAGTCCCTGTGCATCGCCTTCTCCGGTCAAAATGACAAAGAGACGTTTCAACAATTCAGTTAATGGGGAAAAAAGGGTTTCTATGAACAGTAACAGACCGGAAACACGGTACATGAGAGAATCGGCACGCCGCCGGAAAATTTCTTTCGGGATCAGTTCACCCAGAAAAAATACCGGCAGCATTAATGTCAGTGTTGCGGCGAATTCCGCTGACCACGGCAGAAATCCGAATAGTAAACGTCCGTCCTGTCCGACGCCGGCGCCGAGATACAGTTGCGTGACTTTACGGGAAAGGAGATAATTTACGATGTTATTGCCGATCAGAACGGTAAAAATGAAACGGTAGGAATCGGACAGCCCGGCCTGCAGCCATTTGGCAGCCTTGTCCTGATTTTCTGCGCGAAAGCGCAAGCGAATGCGGTTTACGGTGTAACCGCCGGTTTCTATGCCGGAAAAATAAGCTGAGCCGGCGAACAGTACGGCAATAAAAAAAACAGTCCACCAGAGTGTCATTCAGCACCTCCGGCGGAACTAAGCTGCAGCAGAACCGTTTCTACGCGCCGGTGTTTTACGGATTCAACCGTTAAATAAAGATTATGCAAAGAAACAGAATCGCCTTCCTGCGGCATTCGCCCGAGCATGGAAATGATTAAACCGCCGACAGTATCGAATGATAAACTCCGGACTTCCATACCGGAAAGAAATCCGGTGAAAAGATCTCTCCATTCGCGAACGGCCAGTCCGCCGGAAATACGATAGGTGGTTTCGTCCAGCTTTTGAATTTCATTTTCATGATCGCCGGCTGTTTCACCGCCGATTTCCGCGAACAGATCTTCAGTGGTGACGATTCCGGACAGTCCGCCGTATTCATCAACCACTGCCGCAATACCCTCTTCATCCGTCAGCATTTCTTTCAACAAAGATTCCGCGCGGCGTGTTTCAGGAATAAATTTTAAAGGATGCAAAAAATGTTCCGGTGAAACTCCGGCGGGGTTACTGTGTAAAAAAATATCGCGGATGCGAATATATCCGATGAGATCGTCTTCGCAGCCGTTCCGGTAAATTAAAATCCGGCTGAAATGTTTTCCGGCTGCGGTCTTAATTATCTCCTGCATATCAGCCTCTAGCGGTTTACGCAGAACATGAACACGCGGAGTCATAATCTCGCGCACACGAATGTCAGACAGGTCTACGATGTCTTCGAGAATCTCCTTTTCCTGACTTCCAAATCCCGGTTCGTGTTGAACCGCCCGTAACAGTTCGCGCAGCTCGCCGGCATTTAGTGTGCTTTCCGCCGTCGCGTTTCCGCCGGGATGTAAGAGATGAAGCGTTTTCCGGACAATCCACCGGAAAGGCTTGACAATGCGAAACCATATATGGACAGGCAATGCAGTGGCGCGAAGAATCGTGCCGGGGAAATGAATTCCGCCGGCTTTCGGCGCAATTTCACCACAGAGGATTACGGCGAGCAGAATTATCATTCCAAACAGCCATTCAATCCATCCGCCAGTCTGGCTGCCGGCGCGCCCTGCCAGTGCAGCGCCGATACAAAAAAACAGAATGTTTACAATGAGGTTTCCAAAAAGCAGTGCAGTTAACAGTTCCGACGGCTCTTGACTGAGAACACGTAACAGTCCGGCAGTTCCGCGATGCTGCTGCAACCGGCGGCGCACATCGACGGAAATGGAAAACAGTGCTGTTTCTGTTCCGGAAAATACGGCCGATAAAACAAGCAGGAATATCATCAACAAAACTAACAAAAACTGTTCAAAACTGAAATTCACGCGTGCCGGGTCCGGTTAATATGCTACAGTCTGCTGGATTCAAAAAATTTTGCAAACTGTGATTTTAAATGAAACCAGCCCGTCAGGATTATCAAAAGTGGCAGCTTACACGCGAGCGCTTTTGTATTGAAGATGAAAAGCCGCCGCCGCCGGCACGAAAAGAAAAATTCATCAAAGAAATTCTTACTGAAATCACCGCCGGCGAACAAATTGAACATTACGAGGCTTCCGATGTTTTAATCGACCGCTGGCCGGCAATTACCGGTGAGCAGATCGCCCGACACACGAATCCTGTTTTTTTAAAAAACTCGGTACTCACCGTGTATGCAGATCATGCCGGCTGGCTGGCAGAAGCACGCCGTATTCCGAAAAATTTTCTATTGAAAAAAATTTCAACTGTCTCCGGTCTGCCAAAAATCAAAGAAATCCGTTTTCAGCTTGATCCCTTACTCTGCAACCGGAAATAAGAATACCGCCCCACAGGCTGCTGGTATTTTTATCTCAAAATTTTCCCGACTAATAGAACGTCCGGTTTACACGGATTCTGTCGCCGGCTTCAAGCGGAATATCCAGTTGCGGATTTTTTTCAATTTTCCGCCCGTCAACTTTTATTACTTTTCCTGCGCGGGTGATTTCAATGCTTCTTTTATTCGCATACTCCGTATAACCGCTGGCAGCGGCGATCGCCTGCATTAACGTGATATGCCGGTTTAACAGATATTCCTGCGGACGTTTTACTTCGCCATCAATGAAATAGCTTTTGGCCAAAGTCTGCACATTCACCGTAATATTGCGGTAAATTTGTCCATCGACATACATTTTCTGAATTTTCCGTTCCAGTTCAGTTGTTGTCAGTCCGGAAGCTTTGATGGGCTCATCTGCATACGGCATTGTTATCATCCCGTATTCATCAATGATCACTTCCTGCATCTTTTCTTCAGGAATTCCAAGCAGTGAGATTTGCAGCGGATCCTGCGGCCGCAACCGGTAAAGCCCTACCGTATTGTTGGATGGCGGGACCGGCTGCCGACCGGAAAAGAAACACCCCGATACAATGCATGATACAAACAAGAGAAGAACTCCTCTAATGACAGTCTGCTTCATTAATGATCCTTTCAAATACAAAATTATGCTCCGGTGTGTGATGAATCCGGCAAACGATAATGATGGTAATTTGAATAGTACGAGTGATAATAGTAATAATAATCATCTCTCATAATATTCACATTATTCAGGACTACACCGGATTGCGAAATCTTGAGTGAATCAAGCGTTTGTTTCGCTCGAACAATCATTTCGCGCGGATATTTACGATATTGAATAACCAGAATAACGCTGTCCATTTCTTTTGCGATTACAGCAGCATCACTGATACCAACCAGCGGCGGTGTATCAAAAATCACAATATCGTATTTTTCTTTCAAACTTTGAACCAGCTCGCGAATTCTCTTCGGATCCAATACACCCAGCGATGTTCTCGGCAGACGACCGGACGGCAGAAAGTGGAGATTCGGAACACCGGTCGTCTTTATTGTTTCTTCCACTGGAACGTCGCGTAAAAGTACGTTGGTTAACCCGAACCGGTTGGAAACGCCGAGAATGGTATGCTGAACCGGACGACGCAAGTCCGCATCGACCAGAAGAACTTTTTCGCCCTGCTGTGCGCAGATATACGCAAGATTAAATGCAGTCGTTGATTTCCCTTCACCGGCGCCGCCGCTCAAGACAGCAAAAGCACCGCGACTGGGGCCTGAATCAGAAAACGATATATTTGTGCGAAGAACACGATATCCTTCCGCATGTTCGCTGTCGGGTCCTTCTTCAATCAACGGGCGAACTTTCTGCGGAATCAACCCGAGAACAGGCAGGCCGATCCAGCGTTCAACATCATCAGCTGTCTTGATTGAGGTATCCAGATATTCAATAAAGTACGCAAGGCCGACACCGGAGCCAAGACCGCAAAGAATACTCAATATGATAGTCAAAAACAGGTTGGGACGCACGGGGCGGGTTGAGGGTTCCGCCGCATCGATAATTTCTACCGGTGTTCTCGGAATTTCTGTAACGATTCCTTCCTGAGCAATTCGTGCCTGCAGCGCATTCATAATTGAACGCTGGATATCAAGCTCCTCCTGTGCTTTGCGAAACGGCAGAAATTTTATCGACTGCGATTCACGGTCTGTCTTCTGAATACCTTGCAGTTCTTCATCGAGTGCTTCAAATTTTGATTTTGAAACAATGTATTGAACGCGCAACCCTTTTTTTACTCCTTCAAGCGCACTGGTAAGTTTTCCAAACAGTTCGTCGCGGGCTGCCTGCACCTGCTTTACTTCCGGATAATTCGGTCCGTAATTTTCGAGCAGCGATGTCAAAGTAACATCATAATCTTTGATCTGTGTGCGCATTGTTTCCAGATACGGATCACTGGTCACATACGATGCGGCGCTTAAAAGTTCATCGCCGGTCAAAGAGTCCATCTGTTCATAGCGGGTTTGCGCCACCAGCATTTCAACCCGGGCGGTGATGCGATCACCGAGCATCTGTTGTAATTGAAGTTTTTCAACACTGCTGGCATCAACTCCGTCAGATAAAACAGAAATCCCATGTTCCTGGCGTATTTCTTCAACCTTTGCTTCAGCCTGATTGACTTTATCCTGCTGTTTTTCAAGCTCCCGGTTCAGTGCATCGATCGCTCGCGTGATCTCTTTGATTTTTAAATCCAGACGCATGTCGCGATATACCGCCGCCACTTCATTGGCGATCCGGGCAGCTTCCAGCGGATCTTCGCTTTCTGCTATGATGGAAATAAGCGTCGTGTCGCGATAAGGACTGACGCTCAAACTGGAACGCAACATCTTATACGTGATCTCTTTTGTCAGCGGTTCATCTTTTTTAGCCCAGATTTCCTGAAGATTCAGACGATCCATCACCTCATACAGCACCGGTTTTGATTGAATCACTTCAAACTGCGTGCGAAGAAAGTATGGATCATAATTCTGCGGCATATTTGCAAACGAATTAAAAGGATCTAAATCGACATTATCGCGATTCACCGCAATGCGTGCCTGTGCATTGTAAATTTTCGGACTGATCAAAGAAAACGTTGTCCCCGTAATCACAACCAGCAGCAGAACTGCAAAAATAATCTCTTTTCGTGACCGGATGACACGCCAGTAATCAAGAAAGTGAAGAGTTTTTTCCTTTTTCTCCGTCTCTGTCATAATTTTGTCCTTCTAAACTACGATGGTGAGGCCATAAGACCTCACCACCACAATAAAATCATTGAACGGATCGGCTTGATTACAGGTCTACGCGCCACCCGACATCAACCCGATGACGTCTCCAATCCGCGTTTTGCACCCCATCCCGATCTTTTTGTGAATAACTATAACCTGTTTCAATCGAGTGCGTACGGTTCAACTTATATGACAAGCGGGCATTGAAATACCAATGCTCTTCACCACCACTCCCGTCGGCGAGACCATTTTTGTCCAGATCTTTCTTTTCATAGTCGCTGTCAACAAAACGAACATTGGATTTGACCCGCATCTTGGCCGTTAATTCATGATCGATTCCCAGCCGGACTGTTGTTGCGGTGCGTCCGCCATAAGAACTGTTTTCGGTCTGCTCATATTGATAATCCACACTGGCGTCAATCGACGTTTTCGGCGACGGAGAAAAAATAAGTCCGGCACCAAACAGAGGATCTGTGGTGCTGTCGCTTTCTGCAAAATCACGATCTGTATATGTCAAACCGCCTTTAACCGTCCCTTTCCAGTTCGGGTTGAATGTGTGCGCCAACTCACCATATAAAACTTCCTGATTATACTTACTATGGACTTCATCATAATCGACTTTAACATGCTGCGCCATCACGGTAAAACGGGTTTGCTGCGGCTTCAGCGCATACGACCAGGACGCCCCGGCAACATAACGCGTAAAATCATATACATCAGCCTTACTGTCATTCCGTTCAATGACATGAGTTCCGTTCACACCGATCTGATGTTTCTGGTTCAATACATAGTCAGCATTTAAGCCGATAATATTCTGCCAGTAATCGATGCGTTCTTTTTTATTTGGTTTTTTTATATTCGCAGAGCCATTGCGGTCTGCGGTTTTGAACGTTTCAGAAAGTGACACAAACAATCGTGATGAAAACGCGTGATTCAACGTTCCAAAAAAGTTTGGATACAGGCTTTCATCCTCTTCATCCACTTCAGCGCGCAATTGTGCTTTAAGCATTAAATCTGTGCGGTCTGAAAGTGATGCACGGAAAGCCAGATCAATGATATCTTCTACAAAAAAGGAATCATCCCTGTTATGTACACTGTACGGATTATCATCGTATCCGAACCGGAGGGTATTCGATATTTTAAACGGGGTATCGTCTATTGCAAAAACCTGTCCGCACAGTGCTCCGGCAAATAACATACTTAACAATGACTTTTTACTCACCACGACCTCCTGTTCAATTTATATAAATAATCCTGATTTGCTTTTACATTAAGATATATATGATCCTGTCAAAATGTTTAATGAGGTGTTGCAGGAACATCCCCATCATCACCCATTTTATTATCACGGCTGAACAGGCCAATTTCCTGAGAAGGATCTCTTCCTCCTGACACATAAACATCAGCATCCTTGGAAAAATAAAGAACCATACCGGCAATCGCATTTCGGGTTATTTCAGGATATTGCGCAGCAGCACGACTCTGTTCAACCACGGCAGTTGTAAACTCAAGATTCTGCGGACCGCCAGCATACATCACCCCGACAATTGCATAATTAACCGCATTTTCATCGCCGGTGGCGGCAGCTTCATCCAGAATAGCAATCAGCTGTGCCTGAATATCCGCCGGTTCGGCGCCGGAAGCGAACGCTTGTTCTGCCGCAGCCTGTACCGCTTGTCCCACGGCTGCAACCCCCTGATCATTTAAAATTGTTTGCAATCCGAGCTGCTGTGCAAAAAGCAGCGATGCAATTCCTCCTGATGCAAGCAGAATACCCAACACAATTGATTTCCGTTTCATTTCGTTCTCCGTTTTATTTAAACTGCAAAACCATTTAATTTTTTTCACTCCACATCCACATTCAATTGAAATTTTTTCCAAATTTCATTAATTTCTATATCATTCAGCAGGCAATAGTCAACCCATGTTTTCATTTCTTTCGGCTTTTTTATACACCCCCGCTCAATCACGGCTTCTCCTTCAAAAAGAATTGCTGCCTGACCGGCAACCCGGGCAAGATCTTCATAGGTTACTTTTGCCGCCGGATTCATTAAATCAAATATTGAAAAACAAATTCCGTGTTTGTTCAGAAAATCCACACACTCTGCAACTGATGCGTTCCGCGCAACATGATCAGGAAACCATCCTTTCGCCAGCAAAACCGCCAATGTTTTAAATTCGGATTCTTTCCCCGCAGCTCCCGCTACCTGAGTTCCGCCGGCAATCAGCACTGCAATAAGCTGTATATAAAAAAGAAATCTCATTTGTGAATTAAAAAACAATTTTTAACACAAGTCAATTTTGGCAGGAATTTTCTCGTCTTTTATTTTCATTTCATTTCCTATCAAGGATTATTATATTTTATAAAAAATGAAATCAAATTCTTTCACAATAAAATTAACGGAAACACAACAGAAAAAACTGGTTAACCTGCTTGAAACCTCCGGTTACCGTATTGTTGAGGTGCCCCATACACAGATCGCAGTGGATACAGGCAGCAGCCGGATTAATCTCTACAACTCTGGAAAGTGTCTCGTACAAGGAAAAGGCGCCGAAGACTGGGTTACGTTTGAGCTCGAACCCAAGATTACCGGCGAAGCCAAGCTTGGATACGATGCTGTACACGATCCGGAAAGCGTTCAACCGCATATGGGAATTGACGAGAGCGGCAAGGGCGATTTTTTCGGCCCGCTCGTTATCGCATCGGTGTTTGTAAATAAAAAAACAGTTGAAATCCTGAAAGAACTTGGCGCGCGCGATAGTAAAAAAATCACCAGCGACCGTGTTGCGCTGCAACTGGCATCCGATATTCGCAAAAAACTGGAGGGACAGTACACAATCGTTTCTATCGGCCCGGAAGCGTACAATCGTATGTATGCAAAAATCGGTAATGTAAATAAGCTGCTCGCCTGGGGACACGCACGTACAATTGAAAATCTGCTCGAAAAAGTCCCGGACTGCCCGCGCGCCCTCGCTGATAAATTCGGTCCGACCATTCAAATTGAGCGCGCATTGATGAGCAAAGGCCGGAAAATTAAACTTGATCAGCGCACCAAAGCGGAATCCGACCCGGCGGTAGCGGCAGCATCAATTCTCGCGCGCGCCGGGTTTTTAATGGCGCTGAGAAAAATGGAAAAAGATCTCGGTATCGAATCCATTCCCAAAGGCTGTTCGGAAAAAGTTAAAAAAATTGCGGCGCAATTGATTGCCTATAAAGGCCCCGAAATTTTATTAAAAACCTGCAAATGTCATTTCAGGACAACTGACGAAGTTCTGGCGATGAACGGTTTTTCAAGGAAAGACCTGCCGCCGGCGGCATAAATATTCTGGCGTGTCGATTTGTCATTTCACCCTTATCAAGTGAGTCATTTTGCCTCTATTTATAAATTATCTCTTAAATTAAAATCATTTATCTATTTAATTATCAATTAATAACATCATAAAAATTATAATTGGTATAAATATTGCTTACTATGAATAATATTAAATTTTTGAAAAGAAAGGAAATTTAACCTATGGCAACTGCATCAAAAGTTTTAGGAATCGACCTGGGAACGACAAATTCCTGTATGGCGGTGATGGAGGGCGGTGAACCGACTGTTATTCCAAACGCTGAGGGCGGACGCACAACACCATCCGTGGTTGCGTTTACGAAAGATAGCGAACGTCTCGTCGGCCAGGCGGCAAAGCGTCAGGCGGTGACAAATCCGAAAAATACGGTTTTTTCGGTGAAGCGTTTCATGGGCCGTAACTATGAAGAAATCGCGCGCGAAAGTGAGCTTGTACCGTATGAGGTTGTGAAAGCGCCGAACGGCGATGCTCATATTAAAATCGGCGAAAAAACATACGCGCCGCCGGAAATTTCGGCGATGATTCTGCAGAAAATGAAAACAGACGCGGAAGCGTATCTCGGCGAAACGATCACGCAGGCTGTGATTACCGTCCCGGCGTATTTTAATGATCGTCAGCGGCAGGCCACGAAAGATGCCGGAAAAATTGCCGGCCTTGAAGTGCTGCGTATTGTGAATGAACCGACAGCGGCTGCCCTCTCTTACGGTCTTGACAAAAAACACGATGAAAAAATTGCAATTTACGACCTCGGCGGCGGAACGTTCGATATTTCAATTCTCGACATCGGCGACGGTGTCTTTGAAGTGGCCGCGACAAACGGCGATGGGCACCTCGGCGGTGACGATTTCGACCAAAAGGTTATCAATTGGCTCATCGAAGAATTTAAAAAAGATCAAGGCATCGACCTGTCGAAAGACGCGATGGCATTGCAGCGCTTGAAAGAAGCGGCGGAGAAGGCTAAATGCGAACTTTCAAGCTCGCAGAGCACTGATATCAACCTTCCGTTCATCACGGCGGATTCTGCCGGACCGAAACATTTGAACGTCACCCTCACCCGCGCGAAGCTGGAACAGCTGGTTGATGATCTGATCGAGAAATCTGAAATTCCGGTGAAGCAGTGTCTGGATGACGCCAAACTGCAGCCGGCGCAAATCGACGAGGTGATTCTTGTCGGCGGGTCGACCCGCATGCCGCGCGTGCAGACTTCCGTGAAAGATATGTTCGACGGCAAAGAGCTTCATAAAGGTGTAAACCCGGACGAAGTGGTGGCAGTCGGCGCATCCATTCAAGGCGGCATTATGAAGGGCGAAGTGAAAGACGTGCTTCTGCTCGATGTGACTCCGTTAACGCTTGGAATTGAAACGCTCGGCGGTATCCGCACCCCTCTCATCGAACGCAACACGACGATTCCGACGAAGAAAAGTGAAATTTTCTCAACGGCGGCGGATAACCAGCCGGCGGTGGACATTCACGTTCTGCAGGGCGAACGCAAAATGGCAAAGGACAATAAGACCATCGGGCATTTTCAGCTCGACGGAATTGCGCCGGCGCCGCGCGGTGTGCCGCAGATTGAAGTGACATTCGATATTGATGCGAACGGAATCCTGAATGTGTCTGCAAAAGATCTTGGCACCGGCAAAGAACAGCACATCACTATCACCGCTTCGAGCGGTCTTTCAGAAGATGAAATCAACCGGATGGTAAAAGATGCTGAAGTGCATGCCGCTGAAGATGAAAAGGCGAAAGAACGCGTCGACCTGCGGAATCAGGCTGACAGCACTGTGTTCCAGACGGAAAAATTCCTGAAAGAAAACGGTGATAAACTCGACGCCGCGAAAAAGGCGGAGGTTGAGAAAGCGATCGAACCGCTGAAAGAAGCACTGAAAAACGGCGACGATGCCGCCATCAAATCCGAAATGGAAAAATTGAATGCGGCGATGCAGGCGGCGGCATCTGAAATGTACGCCAATGCACAGCAGCAGCCGGACGCCGAAGCTCAGCCGGAAACAAATTCCGGCGGCGGCGAGAAACAGGCGGATGGTGAAGTGATCGACGCCGATTACAAGATGGATGACGAGAAATAAACAGTGGAGTTAGGCCGGATAACAGAGTTCAAGGCATTCTGAGAGCCCCGTTATCCTGCTCAAAATTTAAAAGTAGAACGGCAGAAAGGTTCTGCCGGAAGTGTTAACAACAGAAGGAGGAAGTGTAGATGAAGATCAAGCCATTAGGCGACCGCGTACTGGTCGAGCCCCTCAAAGAAGCCGAGGTAAAAAAAGGCGGCATTATTATTCCTGACACGGCGAAGGAACGTCCGCAGGAAGGAAAAGTGGTTGCACTCGGAACCGGTAAACTGGATGACGACGGGAAGAAAATTCCGTTCAATGTAAAAGTCGGCGATACGGTTCTGATGCCGAAATACGGCGGTACAGAAGTGAAAATGAACGACAGGGAATATCAGATCATGCGTGAAGAAGATATTCTTGCAGTGATCGGTTAACATTAATTGCAAAGGAGATATTGAATTATGGCAAAGCAAATGAAATTCGATGTTGATGCACGCACAGCCATGCTCAGGGGCGTGGAAAAACTGAGCCGTGCAGTAAAAGTTACGCTTGGCCCGAAAGGCCGTAACGTGATTCTCGACAAAAAATTCGGTTCGCCGAATGTCACAAAAGACGGCGTTTCCGTCGCAAAAGAGATCGAGCTGGATGATCCGTTTGAAAACATGGGTGCACAAATGCTGCGCGAAGTCGCCAGCAAAACCAGTGATATCGCCGGTGACGGAACAACCACGGCAACCGTACTCGCTGAAGCGATCTATCGCGAAGGCTTAAAAAATGTTACCTCCGGCGCAAATCCGATGTGCCTGAAACGCGGTATCGACAAAGCAACTGATACGCTTGTTGATGCGCTCGCAAAACTCAGCAAAAAAACGAAATCCACCGAAGAACTCGCTCAGGTCGGAACTATTTCCGCGAACGGCGACACTGAAATTGGAAATATGATTGCTGACGCGATGGCGAAAGTCGGCGAAGACGGACCGATTACGCTGGAAGAATCCAAATCTATGGAAACCAGCCTCGAAATCAAGGAAGGTATGCTGTTTGATAAAGGCTACCTCTCCCCGTACTTCGTTACCAGCGCTGAGTCGATGGAAGCCGAACTGGAAGATCCTTATATTCTTCTGTTTGAAAAGAAAATTTCCAACTTGCAGGATCTGCTTCCGCTGCTTCAGAATGTGGCAAAAAGCGGCAAGCCGCTGCTTATTATCGCTGAAGATGTTGAAGGTGAAGCGCTCGCAACACTGGTGGTTAATAAGCTGCGCGGCACACTGAACGTCTGTGCTGTAAAAGCTCCGGGCTTCGGCGACCGGCGTAAAGCGATGATGGAAGATATTGCCATTCTCACGAACGGCAAATTCATCACTGAAGATCTCGGCATCAAACTTGAAAGCGTTACGCTGGAAGACCTCGGCCGGGCCAAACGCGTCTCCGTCAGTAAAGAAGAAACGGTCATCGTTGACGGCGCCGGTAAAAAGGCTGACATCAATGCACGCATTGATCAGATTCGCCGGCAGATCGAAGAAACCACGTCTGATTATGATCGCGAAAAACTGCAGGAACGCCAGGCGAAACTTTCCGGCGGTGTAGCTGTATTGAATGTCGGTGCGGCCACCGAATCGGAAATGAAAGAGAAGAAAGCCCGCGTTGAAGATGCTCTGCACGCAACCCGCGCAGCCGCCGAAGAAGGTATCGTACCGGGCGGCGGTGTGGCGCTCATCCGCGTACAGAAAGCCCTCGATAAACTCGAGCTTGAAGGTGACGAGGCCGTTGGCGCCGAAATTGTCCGGCGCGCCTGCGAGGCTCCGCTGCGTCAGCTCGTTGACAACGCCGGTGTCGAAGGTGCCATCGTTGTGCAGGAAGTTAAAAAGCTGAAAGGCAACAATGGCTACGATGTTGTCGCCGGCAAATATGTTGATCTGATTTCCACCGGAATCATTGATCCAACGAAAGTCACCCGCTCGGCACTGCAGAATGCGGCCAGTATCGCCGGACTGCTGCTCACCACCGAGTGCATGATCACCGACCTGCCGGAAAAAGAAAAACCGGCCATGCCCGATATGGGCGGCGGAATGGGTGGCATGGGCGGCATGATGTAATTCATACCGTTCGACACCTGAACAAAAACCCTGCCGGATTTCCGGCGGGGTTTTTATTTTTTCATTCACTCTTTCCGGGATTCCGCCGGAATAAAATCATGCGCCGCAATATTCGCTTTCACCCAAATGTCCATCACCGCATCCAGATGTTTCATTTGAGAAGGTTTCACAAAATTCATCGCCGGAATTTAACCGCAGATTCCGCCGGGATAAACGGATATTCATCAAAAAATCCTGCTGGAATCAGTTGCCGCCGGGAAAATCCGGACTATACTTCCGTTCAGAGAAAAGGTTAACCCCAGAAAGGAACCTGTATCATGAATAAAGAAGACTTCTTCAACTTCAAAAAAATGATCACGCCGGTCATCATCAAAATTCTCTTCTGGATCGGCATCGCGATTGCAGTTTTGTCCGGATTAATTATGCTGTTTTCCGGTGCAATTCTGCAGGGACTTATGTGTATTATTCTCGGACCCATCTTTGTCCGCGTTTATTGCGAACTTCTCATTGTTGTCTTCTCAATCAACGACACACTCACCGAAATTAAAAATCAGTTGAAAAAAGAATAAGAAAAATATTTTCAGACAGGATAACATGATTCATTTTCTGGCAATCCTGTTGTCCATCTAAAAGATTTTATATTTCTCACACTCTTCCAGTGCGTAGCGGTCGGTGCAGCCGGCGACGTAATCGCAGACAGTACGGGCGAGTCCTTCCGCCGGAATCCGTTTGCGGGCTTTGTGTCCCATCGTTTCAGGATGTTCAAGATAATTCAAAAAAAGTCCGCGCATGAGTTCAGCGGCTTCAACGTTGGCGTTGACAACATCCGGATGGTCGTAAAGCTGCCGGTAAAGGAAATCAGAAAATTCTGTGAGCATCGCACTCATTCCGGCGCTGAAGCAGATAATGCGCTCCGGTGCATTCATGACATCGGCAACGGATTGCGGTGCAAATTTATTTAACCGACAACGCCCTTCCCGTAAAACATCCTCAACCTGCAGATCAAGCAGATTGCGAATAGTGACGCGCCGGTGCGGCGCACCATCAATTCCGGGATACTGTTCGTTCGTCCGCACAACGGCGGCGTTCCAGAAATCAAGTTCACACAACTGATCGAGCGTAATTAATCCGGCGGAAAGTCCGTCGTCAGTGTCATGCGCGTGATAGGCTATGTCGTCGGCAACATCGGCAATCTGCGCTTCGAGCATTTGAAACGGACCGATTGGAAAACCGTCAAGTTGCGCACCGGGAGTTGCAGCTTCGTGTTTCAATAAACCGGCGCGCACCTCCCACGTCAGATTCAGGCCGTTAAAATGCGGATATTGATATTCAAGTTTTTCCACTGCGCGCAGGCTTTGCAGATTGTGGTCGAATCCACCGTGCTCTTTCATCAAATCGTCGAGCACCGCTTCGCCGCGATGGCCGAACGGACTGTGTCCGACGTCGTGCGCGAGACAAACTGTTTCCGTTAAATCTTCGTTCACACAGAATGCACGTGCAAGGGTACGTCCGACCGCCGCCATTTCAATGGTATGCGTCAGCCGCGTGCGGTAATGATCCGCCGTGCCGTTCACGAACACTTGCGTTTTATATTCAAGCCGCCGGAAACAGCGGCTGTGCAGCACGCGGTCGCGGTCGCGCTGAAAACAGGAACGCAGCGGATGTTCGTTTTCCGGGAAACGCCGGCCGCGGCTCTGCGCACTGAGTGCGGCGTACGGCGCCAGATCCGCCGATTCCAGATTTTCCCATTCCTGACGAATATTTGACATGTATTTATTAATACCGAAATTTCACCACTCATTCACACTAATCTTCATTAATTTAAAATTTTTGTGTCTTTTCGTGATTTTAGTGGCAATTATTTACAAATGAGTGAAAAAACAATCGGAACAAAAACAGTATTCACCGGAAAAATTATGAGCGTGGACGTCCTCGACGTTCTACTGCCGGACGGGCGCACCGCAACCCGCGAAATTGTACGGCACGGACCGGCGGTTGCCGTGGTTGTGCGCCGGTGTGATGGAAAGTTTATTTTTATCCGGCAGTTTCGCAAAGCGATGGAACGGATTGTCTTTGAAGTCGTTGCCGGAAACTGCGACGCCGGAGAAATAGCAGAAGCCGCTGCAGTTCGCGAACTCAAAGAAGAGACAGGCTACATTGTCGAAAAAATTCAATTTCTCGGTCCTATCTATCCATCCGTCGGTTACTGCACCGAATGCATCGATATCTTTTACGCCGAAACCGGCGACACCGCCGGCGCAACCGGTTTCGATCCGGACGAAAATATTGAAACTGTTTTGCTCACTGAATCCGAAATGGATTTACGCATCCGCACCGGAAACGTTCAGGACGCCAAAACCCTCGCCGCCTGGGCGTTATTTAAAAATTGGAATAATTGAGGAACGCGACCTCCGGCGCGTTTAAACGTGCCCGGAGATCACGCTCCACCAAACAAATAACAAACCAGCGTCGATGTTCCGGCGAGCGCGGCGCCGATGAGCGATTCGTACGGCATCAGTTTCCAGCATGTTTTTTTATCATTTGAATCAACCGGAAAATATTTTCGCACAGCCGCTCAAGATTTCCGGCGGCATTTTTCGGATTCATCGCCTCTTCGAGTGACACCGGCGCGCGGCACACCGAAAACATTGCTGCAATATTTGTTTCATATAATTTTTCAGCACCAGTCTTAATTCCACCGGCAATTGCAATTACCGGAATATTCATTTTCGCCGCGCGCTCCGCAATACCGGACGGCGCTTTGCCCATCGCGCTCTGCGCATCAAGCCTGCCCTCACCGGTAATCACAAAGTCGGTGCCGGAAAGTTTCTGCTCAAATTTTACAGCATCCAGCACGCCGTCAATTCCGCGCTCCAGTTTTGCATTCATAAAAGCCAGAAATGCACCGCCGAGTCCGCCGGCGGCACCGGCGCCGGGAATTTTTCTGATATCACGTCCCGTTGTATTTTCCATAACAGCGGCGAACGAATACAGTCCGACGTCGAGCTGTTTCACCATTTCCGGCGAAGCTCCTTTTTGCGGCGCGTAAATATGCGCGGCACCGGTTTTCCCGCAGAACGGATTATCCACATCGCACAGCACCGTAAACTTTGCGTGCTTCAATTCCGGCAGCATTCCGGCGCAGTCAATGCGCGCGACGCGAATTAAATTTGCACCGCCGAAATTTTTAATTTTATTGGCGTTCACATCAAAAAATTTTACACCAAGCGCCGCCAGCATTCCCATGCCGCCGTCGTTCGTCGCACTGCCGCCGATGCCAATTGTAAAAATTTTTACACCGCGCCGCAGTGCATTTTTAATCAATTCGCCGGTGCCCAACGTCGATGTTTTCAGCGGATTCAATTCTGACTTTTTCAACAGCGGCAGACCGGACGCTTTCGCCACTTCAAGCACCGCACTTTTCGCATTGAGCAGCGCATACGCCGCACGGATTTTTCTGCCCAGCGGATTTTTTACACCGGCATAAACAAGTTTTGCACCGCGCTGCGAGGCGAGCGCTTCCACCGTTCCTTCGCCGCCATCGGCGATCGCGAGTTTAATGATTTTTGCGCGCGGATAAACGCGCCGGATTCCTTTTTCGGCGGCGTCCGCCGCGTCCATCGAACTCAAACAGCCTTTGAATGAATCGATCGCGACGACAACTTTCATATTACCCCACCGAATTTAAATCAGAATAATTAACAGAATGATTTTTGAACCACTAATTTTAACACTAATCGGCACTAATCATTAGTGATTCGAAGAAAGGCTTGCCGGACAAGGCGGGCAGCGAAGCGGCAAAATTAGTGAAGATTAGTGGTTGGAATTCTTTCTTTTCTTAGTTCCCTCTGTGTAAAAAATTATTCTGATCTTCTTTTGCATTCTCTGCGTTCTTTTGTGGCGAATGAATCATTAGATATTTTCTTCTGTCAAAAATTTTACACCGTTTTCGAACAGCTTGAGACCGAGCCCGTGCACCGGAAGTTCACCGGCGATTTTCTGTGCGTCCCAGTTCGGATGATTTTCGGGGAACAGATATGCTTCCGGATGCGGCATCATTCCGAACACACGGCCGGTCGGGTCGCAAAGTCCGGCGATCGCATGAAGCGAGCCGTTTGGATTTTCCGGAAAATCCTGTGCCGGATTTCCGGCGGCATCGGCGTAACGGACGGCGGCGAGATTCAGCGTTTCGATACGCTCAATCACTTTTTTATCGGTTGTAAAAACTTTGCCTTCGCCATGGCGGATCGGCATCGGAAGCGTATCCAGCCCTTTCGTAAAAATACACGGCGACGCGGATTCAAATTTCAGATTCACCCAGAAATTCTGAAAGTGCCCGACATCGTTTTGCATCAGAGAAATTTTCGGCTCAAAATATTCACCGTCAAATCCCGGCAGCAGTCCAATTTTCGTCATTGTTTGAAACCCGTTGCAAACGCCGATAATAATTTTGCCGGCATCGATAAACTTCTGCAGTTCGTCGCGCAGATGATGTTTCACGCGCAGCGCAAACACGTGGCCGCTCGTCATGTGATCACCGTATGAAAATCCTCCAATAAACATCATACCCTGAAATTCACGCATCTGCACCGGCGTTTCGAGCAGGTCGTTCAAATGAACCTGCACCGCTTCAGCGCCCGCCAGTTTCCACGCATACGACGATTCCGCTTCGCAGTTTACACCGTAACCTGTAATGACTAAAATTTTCGGTTTCATATAATTTGTCTGCTCCGGATGTTCTTAATATTTGAGACATCCTTTTAAAATCCAGCGCAATATTCAAGGTTATACGCTCGACCTTTTACGGGAAGTATTCGTTTGACAAAAAACGGGTTCTCAGGCAGATGGTGACATTTTAAATTATTTTCTCAGGGAGACTTCACGTGGGTGATAAAAAAAGGAATACTTGGCTTAAACCGCCGTGGCTTGAAGCGAATATTATGATTGCGGCAATTGCGATTGCCGCCGTGGCGCTGACAATCATCTCAAATACCAGTGCCGTACCGGTGGAGGGCGAAATGCCTACGACACAGATTGTATTGCTGGTATTGGCATTTTTTCTAATCAGCTTTGTCATTACGGTGGTAGCACGGATTTCCGGAATTGGCGGCGGTGTTCTGTTTACACCGATCATGCTCGCGTTTACACCGGTGAACAGTCTGATCATTCGCGCTACCGGCCTGATTGTAGCGATGTTCGGCGGATTGATCTCCACCGGTGTTTTTATGAAAAACGGACTCGGCAATTTCCGTATGTCGATCACACTGACGATCAGTCAGGGCGTCGGTGCATTTGTCGGCGCACAGGGGGCAGTGTACATTTCAAGCGCATTCGGCGCTGCCGGCGAAGGTCCACTGCGCCTTTCGCTTGGAATCATTCTGGCATTCCTCGGTTTTTATTTTATTTCCGGCGGCAAAAAAATGGAATATCCACCTGTTGAAAAAGTGGACCGCTTTACAAAATTTTTTGATCTCGACAGTGAATATTACGAACGCAGCGAGCACCGCATTGTTCGGTATCGCGTCACGCGGCTCGGACTTGGATTTCTGCTCACCTTTATCGTTGGATTGATCGGCGGATTCTTCGGCATGGGTGCCGGCTGGGCGATCACGCCGGTACAAAATCTCGGACTCGGAGTTCCGCTCAAAGCCGCCGCCGCCAACAGCGGAATTATTCTTGGCATGGTCGACTGTGTTGCAGTGTGGCCATATATTCTCAGCGGCAGCATCATTCCGCTGTTTGTGCTGCCGTGGCTCATTGGAAATGTCTCCGGCGGTTATATCGGAGCGTTGCTGCTCTCACGGCTGAGAGTGCATTTTGTGCGCATCATTCTCATCGGAATCATGTTCTTTACCAGTTTCGGACTGTTTTCCGACGCGCTGTTCAAACTGGGAATCGTTACCCGGAAGCTGCCGCCGGCAATTAATCTGATTGTTTTTCTCGCGATCAGTCTTTTTGTTATCTTTGCCATCTGGCGCGCGCAAAAAAAAAGATCAGGAAAAGAGTCATGAATAAACCAAATACTTTGTCTTATCAGATCATATACGGAAATGTTGTACACTGGGTTACGGTCATTGTTTGTGTTATTTCAACGTTCGCACTGGTATTTATTCTCGCAAAACCGGAAAATAATGTACTTCACCCGAACCGGATTTTTAATTCCATTTTTTCCGGAGCGGCACCGGAGGAAGTCTGGGCGAATGCCGACGGCGGTTTCCCGGGCGGACATTTTTATCTGCGTAATTTTTCTACCGGTGACGGTCTTGCACAATTCAGTATTACACTCGGATGCAGCGTAACTTTGTGGGCATTGCTGCCGGTGTTTTTCATTCTCATTAGAAAAAAAGATTATTTATATACCGGCATTTGCGCTTTCGTCTTTCTGCTCATCGCTTTTTCCATGAGCGGTTTGATTTAAAACTGCGGCGGGAAATTAATCCCCTTTTACCGCCCGCACCATTTCGGAAACATAGCTTGCGGCGGCGGCACGACCGGCAGCAGTATGCGGATTATTGTGAAACCGGTTTACGATGGCACTGCCGACAACGACTGCATCGGCGAACTCAGCAACTTCGGCAGCCTGCGCCGGTGTGCCGATTCCAAAACCGAGCGCAACAGGAAGTCTGGTATGCTTTCTTGTCAGCGCCACAAGCGCCGGTGCTCCGGCGGCAACGGAACTGCGTACGCCGGTAATGCCGGCCGTCGAAACGCAATAAACGAAACCGTCCGCGTATTGCATGATCTTTTTAATCCGTGTTTCCGGCGTGGTCGGTGTGATAAGCATAATGTTATTCAGATTCACACCGGAAATAACTTTCTGATACGAACCCGCCTCTTCAAACGGCAGATCGAGCAGCAGAAATCCGTCAATTCCGGCACCGGCGGCAGTGTGCATGGCGGTTTCAAATCCGCGTTTATAAAGCGGATTAATGTATGCATAAAACATCATCGGAATTGCAGAGCGTTCCCTGATCTTTCTAATACAGTTCATCACGCCGTCAAAGGTTGCGCCGGCAGCCAGTGCGCGCCCGGCGGCATCCTGATTGACCCGCCCGTCCGCCAGCGGGTCAGAAAACGGCAGGCCGAGTTCGACGATATCCACGCCGGCATCTTCGAGCCGCAACACAATATCCACCGTGTCGTCCAGCGTCGGATCGCCGGCGCCGATGTACGCAATAAATCCTTTTCTGCCTTGCCGTTTCAGTTCAGCAAATTTGCGATCAATGCGGGTCGGTTTCATTGGTCCTTATTCGTTAAAAAGTTTCGGATTAGATCAGCGCGCTTTACATCGCGTTCTTCCGGCGTCAGCACTGCGCCGGCCTCTTTTTGCAGATGTGCCGGATGAATGCGAATAAACAGTCGCGCGAGCTCGCGACGGTCAATTTCCGGCAGCAGCGAAAGATCGGTTCCCAGTCGCAGCGCCGACAGCAGATCGAGCGCTTCGCCGGTGGTCATTAACACGGCATGCGCCAGCACGCCGTACGCGCGGCCGACGTGGTCGAGCACGCGCCGCGGCTGTGACTGCATCAGCCGCGCGCGCGCATTGCGCTCGTGCTCGATTACTTCGAGTACAATCTGCTCAAGGTGCGCGATGATTTCTGTTTCCGGCTTGCCGAGTGTAATCTGGTTTGAAATCTGAAACATATGTCCGGACGCTTCGGAGCCCTCGCCCCACAGTCCGCGCACAGTGAGTCCGATTTTTGAGACAGCGTTAATTACCGGTTTAATTTCACCGGTGAGCACGAGTCCCGGCAAATGCAGCATGACGCTGGCGCGCAGGCCGGTACCGACATTCGACGGGCACGCCGTTAAATAGCCGAGCTTGCTTGAAAATGCGTAGGAAAGATTTTTTTCAAGCTCGTCGTCCAGTTGATTGGCAACGTCCCAGGCATGCTGCAGCTTCAATCCCGGCTGCAAAGACTGCAACCTGAGGTGATCTTCTTCGTTCACCATGATCGCGAGACATTCGTTTTTATTAACAAAAACACCGGCGCCAATATGACGTTCCGCGAGATCACGGCTGACCAAGTGGCGCTCGAACAGCAGATCACGATCGAGCGAATTCAATTCGTCCATCCGCCAGCGCATAAATTTTTCATTGTCCGGCACAGAGTCAAATGCGAGAGCAACCTCATTCCAGACGCGATTGCGACCCTCTTTAGAAGCCCAGCCGGGGAAGGTCGTGTCGCGCAGATTGCGTGCCAGACGAATCCGGCTGCTAATAACCGGCCCTTCGTTAGGGCCCGCCTCAAGCCAGCCGCCGTGACGGTTAAAAATATTGTCCAGCCTCACGCGGCGCCCCCTTCATCCGCGGCGGAACGACTGATTTTCATTTCGTCGCGCAATTGTGCGGCGCGCTCATACTCTTCACGGGCAATGGCTTCATCCAGTTCTTTCTGCAACCGTGCGAGTTTTGATTTCATGCGCGTCTGCACACCTTCGCGAGCCGGAATTTTTCCAATATGCTGCGCGCTATGGTGCATCGCTTTTACGGCGGCAGTCAATTCGGCCATAAATGTTTTATAGCAGTCCGGACAGCCGAGCCGGCCGTTTTTACGGAATTCATCGCGCGACATCCCGCAGCGCGGACACGCCAGCGTCAGTTCCGCCGGCGCCGGCGTTTTGATCTGCTGACTGAGTCCCATTAAGATATCGGTGATAGAAATGGGAGTTTGCAGGTCAACGCCCTGCACTTTGGCGTGTTCATCACAAAGGTGAACTTCTTTCATTTCATTGTTCACCATCTGCGTCAAATGCACTACGGCTTCTTTGTCACAGAGATCACACTTCATAAAAATCCTTATTCAACCGGCGTGCCGGTACTGTTAACCAGATTGCGATAGGCTTTAATAAGCTGCTGCGTTTTCGGACCGGGTTTCCCGTCGCCGATCGGGCGTTTATCCAGCTCAACCACTGCGATCACTTCAGCCGCGGTTCCGGTAAGAAACATTTCGTCTGCCGTCCAGAGTTCGTAACGGGTAAGCACCGTTTCAACCACGTCCATGCCCATTTCAGCGGCAAGTTTCATAACAACATTGCGCGTTACGCCGTCGAGCGCGCCGCACCAGGTTGCCGGTGTTAACAGTTTGTTGTCTTTAATCGCGAACACATTGTCGCCGGATGCTTCGGCGACATAGCCCTGTGCGTTGAGCAGCAGGCACTCTTCAACGCCGGAATTGATCGCTTCAATTTTCGCCATAATATTGTTCAGATAATTCAAACTCTTCACGCGCGGGTTCACCGCTTCCGCCATGTTGCGTATTGTACCGGCGGTAATAATTTTTAACCCATTCTGATACATCTCTTCGGAATACAGTTTAATTCCGGCGGCGATAATGATGACCTGCGCCTTTTTGCAGGAATACGGATTCAAACCGAGGTTCCCAACGCCGCGCGTTACAACGTGGCGCATATAACCCTCTTTTAGGCTGTTTGCTTTGCAAATATCAACTGTCGCCTGTTTGATCTCATCCTTCGTCATGCCAATATCAAGCAGAATGGTTTTCGCCGAATCAAACAGGCGGTCAATATGTTCGTCTAGAAACGCGATGCGGCCGTTATAGACGCGGGTGCCTTCAAAAATTCCGTCGCCATAAAGCAGTCCGTGATCAAACACCGAAACGACCGCATCTTTCTCGTCAACGATTTTTCCATTCAAAAAAACTTTCATTTTTATTTCTCCAGTTTGCCGTCTTTTAAAATCAGCTCATGTCGACAGCGCCGGGCGACCTCTTCGTTATGGGTTACCACAATCAGCGTGAGTCCGTCAGTCTGCGCTAAGGTAAACAGAATATTCAATATATTTTCGCCGGTATGCGAATCCAGATTCCCCGTCGGCTCATCCGCCAGCAGCAGATCCGGCGTATTAATCAGCGCGCGCGCAATGGCTACACGCTGCTGTTCGCCGCCGGAAAGTTCTGCCGGGCGATGATCCGTGCGCGCCGACAGCCCGACCTGCTCCAGCAGATACTGCGCGCGCTCCTGAACGCCGGATTTTCGCTTCACCGCCATTGCCGGCAGCATCACATTCTGCAGCACATCCAGTTCCGGCAGCAGATGATAGCTCTGAAAAACGAATCCGCAGCGCGCGGCGCGGAACGCCGCACGGCGCGCCGGACTCATTTTACACAGACTCCTGTTTTCGAAAAATACATCACCGGAATCCGGCTGATCGAGTCCGCCGAGAATATGCAGCAGCGTGCTTTTGCCGGCGCCGCTCGCACCCATAATCGATACCGCCTCTCCGCGCCGGATTTCCAGTGAAACGCCATGCAGCACTTCCACCGGGCGTTTGCCGATATAATAGGTTTTGTGAATCTCTTCAGTTCGTAAAATCGGACCGGGGAAACGCTCAGGATTTAATTTATATTCTTCAATTTTCATCTGTTATTTTTACATGAATTTTTTAGATCAGTTTTCATATTCAGGTCTAAAAATTCAAATTACTCTATCACCGTTTCAAATGCATCGGAATCCAAATAATCTGATGTTTTCGCGCACGCTTCAAGCGTGCCATCCTTTACCGCCATTCCGGCGGTTATTTTCAGGCCGCACCATAAACTTCAAACCGGGTGCGTTGGCGTTTATTCCCGGCACCGGCAGCTAAAAAATGCGGCCAGGTAAGGATCTTTGTGCGCAGCATGGCTTTGAGGGTGGATGTATCAAAGTTGACATTGGTGACGGTTGTAAAGTGGCAGTACAAAGCGTCTGCCCGGATGCTGCCTTGCGTACATCCCTTCCCTTACACCCAGGGTTTGTTCGCCTTGAAATCAAGACGTGGTGATCTTGTCTATTCTTTTAGTCCCCACTGACCATTCTCCGCTGTTTCTGCATACATCAGGAGCGGGAGAGTGTCAGGTTTCGATCTGGTGGCCATCGATGGAGATAGTGATGATTTGCCAGGGGATGATTTTACCGCTGGCGGCCAGGGCCTCTTTGACGGCATGGGTCAAGCCGCCGCAACAGGGAACTTCCATGCGGAGCAGAGTCAGGTCTTTAATCTCATTTTGCTGCAGGATTTCAGTCAGTTTTTCAGCATAGTTGACACTGTCGAGTTTAGGGCAGCCGATCAGGGTGACGCGTCCGCGCATGAAATCCTGATGGAGATTCGCGTAGGCAAAGGCGGTACAGTCGGCAGCGATCAGTAATTTACAATGAGCAAACCAGGGGGCGTTGACCGGGGCCAGTTTGATTTGACAGGGCCATTGGGCCAGTTGTGAGGCACCGGTGGTATGAGCCGGCATGACAGGGGGCGTACGGGCAGGAGGCGGAGTCGCGGGATCGGCGGCACCGTTAGTGTCGAAAAGACGGCTGATCGACTGGCTCAGACAACCGGAGCAGCCGCCAGCCGGTGCTGGGCTTTTTTGCGCCGGCGCGGTCAAGGACGCTTTGTGCCGGGCGACGGCCGCAGGATCGAAAGGTGCAGCATCGCGTTCGACAATGGTAATAGCGCCAGTGGGGCATTTAGGCAGGCAATTGCCCAGCCCGTCGCAGTAACTTTCACTGACCAGGCGCGCTTTACCGTTGACCAGTTGAATGGCTCCCTCGTTACAGGCATTGACACAGAGACCGCAGCCGACACATTTTTCTTCATCAATTTTAATAATATTACGTTTGGTCATGGTATAATTCCTAATTCGGTTGGGCCGGCAATCCCTGTGAGACGTCGGCGATGGTGATTGTTTGCAGCTCTTGTGTTAGAGAAAGAATAGCAGTCCGGAGGGCCTGACCCAGCGGGCATCGTTGGGTGCAGGGAGCCGGTTCCAGCGGGCAGGTATGGCTAGAAGCGATGGTACCGGCAACGGCTTCAAGCACCTGCCAGACAGTCAGTTCAGCTGGTTCAATCAGCAGAGTGGTACCGCCGGCGGGGCCGCACTGCGAGACGACGATAGCGCGGCGTGCCAGAGTCTGCATCACCTTGACATAGTGCGGTTGCGAATAGCCGAGAGCGGCGCAAAGTTCGGCGGCCCGCCCGGTGTATTGCGGCTGGCGGGCCAACCAGGCACAAGCGTGAATAGCAATCGCCGCCGGTTTACTGAAGTTAAATAATTGGAACATCGCGTGCCTGTTTGTGTGAAAGTGATACCACAATGCCACAATCGACGGGATTTGGTCAAGCAAGGTTTCTTGCTTCGACAAAGAGAGATTGATCTTCAAGCAGAAGGCATTCCATCGACACCGTAAACCCAACAGTAAACTGTATCAGTCACGATCTGCCTGACTGTCAGACCGGATCGTGAATACATTTGATTCATGCTTCCGCCGTTTGTTTTCCCTCGATATAAAAACATCACCGGCCTTTGCAACCGGGGATGTTTGCAGAGTAAAAATCAAACAACGTTTTAAGCATGCAGCGCGGCGAAGGCTTTTTCAACTGAGGTAACAGCCTCGTTTGCGTCACTGGAGTACCCGTCGGCACCGATTTCATCGGCATATTCCTGAGTTACCGGCGCGCCGCCAATCAGCACTTTAATATTCGCGCCTTTGGCTTTGAGGTGATCGACTACTTCTTTCATGTATGGCATCGTCGTCGTTAACAATGCACTCAGCATGACGATTTGTGCACCGTTACTCACTGCTTCGTCAAACTTGGAAACATCGCAATCAACCCCGAGATCCATCACTTCATAACCGGCACCTTTGACCATCATAGCGACAAGATTTTTGCCAATATCGTGCAAATCGCCTTTTACAGTTCCGATGCACACTTTCCCCAGCGGCTCATGTCCGGTTTCAGCAAGCAGCGGGCTGATGAGGTCAAGACCGGCCTGCATCGCGCGGGCGGCGATCAACATTTCCGGTACATACACTTCATTACGGGAAAAACGGTCACCGATTTCGCGCATCGCCGGAATCATCGATTCCATTAAAATTTCTTCTACATTTGCTTTTGAATCGATCAGATCCTGAACGATTGCGGCGACATCTTTGCGTCTGCCTTTAGTAATAGCATCAAACAGTTCCTGATTTCTTGCCATAAACTCTTTCTCCCAATTAACGTTTAACTTTATTTTGAACAGTTTACCTTAATCCCAAGCAAAAAATAGGCATATACTAGCATAAAATATAATAATATTGCTGAATTATTATATTTTCTTATAGTATTGCATGTCATTATATAAAATTTCTTAATTTTAGTTCAAGATTCAGATATACCAATATTGCCTGCCGATTTTTTTGAGACCGCAGGATACAGCAATCTAATTACACCGCAAACATCCTTTTCTACCTTTAACGGGTTAACCGGCAAGCATTGATTTGCTGTGCGACGCCGCTGACATCGCCGATCCATTCAACCGCCGTGCATTCCGCTACCGGCGCCGGATAATAAAAGACACCGCCAAACGCAATTTCTACTCGCTGCCACCCCTGTTCCGTTTTTACACTACCTTTAAACCGATCAAGCTGCGGAGCGAGTGTTTCAAGCAGTTTGATCAGTGCCGGCAAATAAAACGTATCGCCCGAAGAAAAAATGCCAGACGGCGGTAATTCCGCATGATAGTGATGTCCAGTACGTACAGGGCAGCCTGTATCTTTACGCAACTTGAAAATTTCCGGTGGCAGCTCATCGTGCGATGTGCAGATCACGCTCAGTTTCGGCGGTGTCCAGTTTTTCAGGCAGTGCATAAAAGTCTCAACCTGTTCCGGAGCTGCCAGATCACACCGGTTGGCAACCGCAATATCGGCACATTCCGCCAGCCGGTTCCAGTACGGAATCATTGCGAGCCGCTCCGGCCGGTTTTTCGCCGGATCGAACAATACAATCACCGGCATTACCTCAATCCGGCACCGCGGTGCAGCGGCATACAGCATCTCCAGCAACGGATCGATGAGTACGATCCCGCCAGGCTCAATGATGATTTGCTCAACTTCAGGCCGGGCGCAAAGTATCTCCAGCGCGGGCAGCATCTGTGCGGCAGAAGTGCAGCAGAGACAGCCGCCCGGTATATGTTCAACCCGCAGCCGGTCCGTTCCGCCGCCTGCCGCGATCAGCGCAGCGTCATATCCGGTTTTGCCGAAATCATTGACGATCACTCCCGTAAAAGCAGCGGACCGCGCAACAAACCGCCGAATCGCAGTGGTTTTTCCGATTCCCAGCGCCCCGGCAATCAGATGGCATGGAATGGCCTTATGCATCGACTCCGTATTCTTTCAGTGAACATTTTGACCGGTCAACCAGCGGTGCATACTGTGCGATCATCTCAGCCTCGGTCTCCGGAATATCGTCTTCAACAGACATCTCCATCCTCTCGAGCCAGCGTTCTTCGCGCGGATCAAGATAATAGGCTTTTTCATCCGCTCCCTTGCGCAGTTCTTCGAGTGCGGCCTGTACGGCAATGCGGGTGCGTTCATAGGCTGTTCCGCCCTGCACAATTTTTTTAGAAATGCGCAGGACAATTTCCGGATGCAACACATACGCCTGGGGATCCAGTGGAGCATCGGACTCAACCAGCCAGTCACGCAACCTCAACGCATCCTCACAGGAACGGCGGGCTGCAGTATTCATCAACCGGCAGTCATAAATGAGCTGTTCTGCAGAAACTTCCGGTGCCTTGCCGCTGAGCAGCTGAACATTCTGCACCGATTCATTAGACCAGCAGTCGCAAACCGCAGCGGCAATATTGCCGATTGGACTCAGATGAGCGCAGGCGGCTGTTTTTCCTTCGAGTGCAACCGGCGTTCCGGTAATTGCTTTGATATAAACCCCTTCATAGGCACAGTCCTTACAAGGTCCGGTTGCACCCTGCTCCAATGCCACCAGCGTACGCGGCACGGTGGCGACACGCACCACCGCTGCAAAAATTTTCGGAATCATTTTTTTCTCGGCCAGCACCATTGCGGTGTTTCCAAAACCGCAGGCGCTGTCTCCGGCCGGAATTACACCGTTTTCCCGGCAGGCGGCAACCATGTGTTTCCATAGAAATTCCATATCGCGGCAGCCTAGAACACCCAGTGCAAAAACAACGCCCGGCAGATCAGCGTTAATCAGCGCTTCATCATTTAATTCTTTTCCACCGGTGGATTCAATGGAAAGAAAATCGGCGCCGGCCTCGCCGGCTTTGGCGAATACTGCCAGCATATTATCCCAATATACTCCGCTGCGCATGACCGGCGGACGGGAGAATTCTCGAATATCATTCGGTGTGAACCTCAGAGCAGTTTTGACTCCGTGTTTTTCCTGCGCCTCAATCAGTTTATCAGCCAGCAGGCGGTTGATTTCGAGTCCCCAGGCCGGATTCAGGGTCATCTCCGGAAGAGTTTCGAATTCAATCTGTAACTGGGGCGTCTCCAGTTCAATTGCACGTCTGATTACACTGTCGGCCATCTCTGTATAATGCGCGATCACCTGCGGCCAGGTTTCTGTCGTAATATTCATTGCAGGCAGCGTGAAGTTAACTTCGGGGAAAACCATCCCGGTGCCAAGTGCAAGCCCCCGTTTAGTGATCACCGGTCTGGGGCTGCGGCCGTAAACAAACCGGTCTAAGGAATCTATAGCTATTGTCTTACTCATGTTTTTCTCCATAAAAAGCACTCCGCAAACCGGAGTACCCTGTTTTATTCTATCTATCAAAAATTTTTTCAACAGCAGCGACAGCCTGACTAGTGTCACCGGTGTAACCACCGGTTCCGGTCTGATTAACATATTCCTTAGCTATCGGAGCACCGCCGATCAGAATTTTCACGTTTGAATCCGTCGTTTTAAAGTGATCAACCACCTCCTTTATATAGGGCATGGTTGCCGGCGGCAGCGCGCTGAGCATTAAAACCGGCGCGTTGCCGGCCATGGCGTTGTCGTATCCGGCGACATCGCAATCTGTGCCGCAATTCATTACTTTATACCCGGTGCCTTTCATCATCATGGCTACCTGATTTTTGACGGTGTCATGCTGATTGCCTTTCGGGATACCAGCCACTGCTTCGGCGAACGGTTCATGTCCGCTTTTAGACAGCAGTGAATCAATAACGCCCCGATCGGCCTGCATGGCGCAGGCAGCGATCTGCATTGCCAAAACAGATATTTCATTGCGGGGAAACTGTGTGCCGATTGCGTGCGTCACCGGAAGCATGGACTCCATTAGAACCGATGTCACATCCGCATCGGCGGCAATCTCTGCCTGTACCAGCGCGGCAACGTCCTTGCGCCTGCCCGTCAGCATTACATTAAACAATTTTTTATTCTTTGCCATACAGGCCCTCGGGTTCTGTGAATGTGCCGAGTATAGATAATACACTTAAATGGAATAGGGCATTTAAATAAAAGAATATAATGATCTTGCCGATATTCTTTTATTTTTTATTAAAACTTCCGTTTATTTACAAATTAATATGTCAATCTTGTCTAACACTGTATTGAGGTGTATCCGCTGGAACCACCGGGGTTCGTACGCGCCGGATGTCAAAGAACTCATACAGGAAGGCCTTCCAAACGAGATAATCCCGTTACCGCTCTGCCGGCGCTTATCAATGCGCCTTACCGAGGCCGTGCGCTGGGGAGAGAACTGTATATCTTGCTTACTCCGAACATCATCAGCCGGATTATACCGGTTGTTAAACTCGACAGTCTGTTCAGCGGCACAGTAACGGCCGGCAATGACCCATACGAACGCTTCGAAAGCATCGATCATCTTGCCATTCGCGTAAAATCACTGAACAGTTGATTAGAGCATTTTAAATTAATGTATAGCCGCAAAAACGCGCAAAAATCGCAAAATAATTATGGGCCGAATGATTGATAAACCGCAGAGCGCACTGAGAACTTTTCAACTCTCAACTGTACACAGAAAACCCTGAACACGGAACGCGGCGAGGGCGCCGCGTCTACGACTCTGCCTCTCTGCTAATCCCTGAATGCCTGATGCTTTCTGCAAAACTTCCGTGTGTGTTGTGTCTCCCGTGGTTTAAATATCTGCGTTCATCTGCGTTATCTGCGGATTTCCCAAGGCAGGCAAAGATGCCTGCGATACATTACACTTTTGTGTGTTTGTGTGTTTTTTGTGGCTATAATTTTTCTTAATACGCTCTAGATCGCTGCCGGTCTGGACAACCCGCAATCAACCGCTCTAAAAGCCGCCTGATTTTTTGCCCTCACCTGCTGCGAACTGAAGCGGGATACCATACTGCTCGGCGAAACCCGGAAAAAGCGTTCGATTTTATCATGCTCAGAAAAAATAGAATGTGATTACTGTCGTGTCGACGAGGTTTCCGGTGATCTCTGCTTTATAAAAACTGCGGCGGCAAAAACCGGTGCGAGCTCTTCAATCTTTCGAGCATCGGCGACAAATCCGGTTCATTGTAGAGATCACCTCAATTTGAAATTTTTTTCTGCAGGTCGAGCATTGCCGGAAGATCGTTGCGGCCGGCGTTTAAAATTTTCATGATTCACTTCAAATTTTTTGACCGGATAACAGGATGCTTAAACAGTAAGTGGCCTATGAATATTTTTCCGGTTTAAATCCGGTTATCCCGTCTAAAAATTTCTGCTGTTGTGGAACGCGGCGGGGCGCGCCGCCGGTTATTTTAATCTTCGTGACAATGATCACATTTGCCGGTAAAAAGTACCGGAAAGGCGATGTCGCTGAAACAGCAGGGCACCCAGACGGCGATAAAAAGGAATACAATAATCAATGCCCCCTGCCCGAATGAAAATTTGCCGGCATGCGCGGTCATAATGTGAAAGAGCGATGCCATCGTACTCAGCAGAATGTGTCCGGCGTGCGGAATGTAGGTTTTCGGCGAAAAAAATGCCATACTGATTCCAAGCAGTGCCGCAAAGTTAATAATGAACGGTATTTCTACGATACCGAGATGCAGATGCGCGTCCATGCGGAGAATGGTTTCCGCCCAGAACGGCACAATGCAGTCACTCAGCGTGGCGATGCCGATGGCGCCGAAATAGCCGACGAGAATGACGGCAGCGATCCCTTTCCACGATTTGTTCTGCCGGTATTTTTTGAACACCGTTGCGGTGACCATGGCACTGAGTACAACATGCAGCGGATGTGAAAATTCGAACAGTTGCAGAGTGCGTTCCGTGTCGAGCACCGCCGGCCACCAGTGGCGGATCGTCATCATCAGAATGACGCTCACCGCCGCACCGAGAAACGTGTACGGACCGTGATGCCGGAACTCTTTAATCAACGCCGATTTCATACGAAATAGAATTCAATCACAAAAATTACAAAAAAGCACGAAAAAGAAAGCGCATAAAACCTTATGACTGTGATGCATCTTTGCTGCGGTGTTACATTTTTTCAATCACGGCGGCACCGAAGGTGAATCCACCGCCAAAAGCGGTAAGTCCGATCAGTGCACCTTGTTTCATGCCGGGCATCATTTCAGACAGTGCGATCGGAATAGTGTTCGACGAGGTATTGGCGTAGTTTTTAATGTTCACAAACATTTTTTCCGGCGAACAGCGGACAGACTTGCGCACCGCCTCAATAATCCGTTCATTTGCCTGATGCGGCACGATCATGTCGAGCTGATCCACCGCAATGCCGCGTTTCACGCACGCTTCGGCGAGCATATCCGCCATCTTTTTCACCGCAAGTTTAAAAACCGTGAGGCCTTCCATTTCGATTTTTTCGTCGCCGCCCATGTTGGGCACATACAACACTTTATCTTCTACGCCGGTGGCGGACAGCACCGAGCGGTTGATCAGCGCGTTGATATTTCCAGCGCGTTCTTCGCAGGAAAACAGCGAGGCAGTGGCGGCATCGCCGAACAGTACGCAGGTTTTCGGATCGTCAAAATTAATCATCGGCGACAGCGTTTCGGCAGTAATCACGATGACTTTTTTCGACGGATCGTCGCGCAGAATATCCCACGCATTCTGCATGGCATACATATAGCCGGAACACGCGGCATTCACGTCGTGCGCCTGCATCAGAATTTCACCTTTTGCCGGACTGAGTCCGTAGAGAACACGGCAGGCGAGCGACGGCGTCATGGAAAGCGGCGTACCGGTGGCGCAGATCATCGCGTCGATATCGGCAAGCCGGAGCTTTTCTTTTTCCAGCAGTTCACGCACAGCTTTTACAGCGAGCGATGTGACATTTTCATTGCCGGTAATCCAGCGCCGGTTTTCAATGCCGGTGCGCTTACGGATGGCTTCGGAATCCCATTCATCGCCGGGGCGCACGAGCTCGTGGTTCGGCACAATGCGCGACCCGAACGCCGTGGTAACAGAGGAAAGAATCACCGGTTTTATCGCAGTGCTTTTTTCCACTGCCGGTTTCTCCGGCACAGCGTTCAACCGTTTTTCCAACACCGGCACACCGGAATCTTCACTCGTCACCGGTTTTTTAATGAGATCAGTTTCGTCGGTTTTAATACGTGCGAGCGGTGTGCCGACATCCACCGAATCGCCTTCGGCCAGAAACAGCTCTTCAACCAGTCCGGCGACCGGCGTTGAAATTTCCATCGTCGCTTTATCGGCTTCCACCGCCGCGAGCAGTGTGCCCGCTTCCACAGCGTCGCCGGATTTCACATAAAGTTCGGTAATCGTCACCGTTTTATCCGACGGACTTGACCCGATCGCATTCACAGTGACTGAACCCTCTACTTCTTCCGCCGGCATCTGCCACGTCAGTGAATAGTTGAGCAGCTCCGCCGCTTTTTCGAGAATGCTTTTAAACGTCGGCACAACATCCAGCTGCGTTTCAAACAGATAGGGAATATAGGTATCCTGACGCGTCACGCGCGCCATTTGCACCGGCACACCGGATTTTTCGGCAACGGTTGCCAGCACTTCGCCGCCGAGACCGCAGGTATGATTATCTTCATGGACAACGAGCAGCCGTCCGGTTTTCTGCGCCGAGGCAATCACCGTTTTCTCATCCCACGGCGACAGCGAGCGCAGGTCGATCACTTCCACGCCGGCGCCGGCGTCCTGCAGCGCGTCCGCCGCTTTTTCGCAGAGCGGCATCGTGCTGCCCCAGCTCACCAGCGTTAAATCTTTACCGGGACGTGTCACCCGCGCACAGCCGATCGGAATAAACTGCTCGGAAATGTTTTCTCCGGCAGTCACAGTGCGGTCGTTAATTAAATTTTTCGGAAACAGGAACACCGTCGGGCGGCCCGAATCAAACGCCGCATTTAACAGGCCGGCGGCATCGGCGGCGGTGGACGGCATCATCACATCGAGTCCCGGAATATGCGCGAAGGCGGCGTCGAAGGTTTGCGCGTGATACGGACCGAGTCCCGGGCGGTAGGCGCCGCAAATCGCCATTAAAATCACCGGACATTCCCACTGTCCGTTAGTGCGCCACCACATCGCGCCGAGTTCGGCGGCAATCTGATTAAACGCCGGCAGCATAAAATCGGCGAACTGAATGCATGCCACCGGTTTTTTACCGGCGAGCGCCTGGCCGATCGCCGTGCCGACAATCGTCGCTTCGCTCAGCGGCGAATTGACAACCTGCGCCGGAAACTCACTGCTCAGTCCGCGCGTTAAACCGAACACATCGCCTTTCGGATCTTCAATGTCCTCACCGTAAAGATACACCGCCGGATCATTTTTCAACCGGATGCGGAAGACGTCGCGCATCGCTTCAATCATCGTCCGTGCCGTACCGTCGTCGCGGCGTTCCGATTCCGGCGCCGTCATGGCTGCCGGCAGCGGTTTTTTTGCTGAATATTCTGTAGTTGCGGTGGCAGCGCGGCGCGCGGTGTCGAACGCCTGATCAACCTCCACATTAATTTCGTGCTCGATTTGTTTGAGCTCTTGTTCCGGCACGCCGGCGGCAAGCAGCTTTCCGGCGAGAATCAGAACCGGATCTGCGGTCTGTTGAATCCGCTCAATATCCTCCACCGAACGGTAGATGGAGTGATCGTCGGCGTTCGTGTGACTCGTCAACCGCTCAACGCGCATTACCACAATTTGCGGCGCACGCGTTTTGCGCATTTCCTTCACCGCACCGGCAAATGCGTTGTATGTTTTTACGGCATCGGTGCCGTCTGTATAACGGATCGGAATGCCGTAAAACTCTTTCGCATCGCCGTCCGGCAGCGAAAAAAACGTCCGGCCTTGCGACGGCGTTGACAGCGCATAATGATTATCCTGCACCACAAACAGCACCGGCAGTTGCGAGCGCACCGCTTCGGCGATGGCCTCCAGATATTCGCCCTCCTGCGTGCCGCCGTCGCCGATGCCGCAATAGACCACCGGTGTGCCGGCTTCATTCTTCACCGCCTGCGCTACGCCGGCGGCCTGCAGCGCGTTCGATGCCACACCGGTCGGCGCGCTCAGCAGCTTCAGTTCGCGGCTGCACGCAAAGCCCGGCATGCGGCGGCCTTCGGACGGACTGCCGGTTTTCCCGAGCAGCTCAAGCAGAACTTCTGTCGTCGTCACGCCGCGCGCAAAAAGCAGAGCGCGGTCACGATAATGGCAGTGCAGCCAGTCGTTTTCAGTCAGGAGCGGTGCGAGCGCGGCGATGGATTCGTGCCCGGATGAAGGAATATAAAAAAACGCTTCGCCGCGCTGCGCGGCGTCCGCCTGAACCGCGTCAATTTTACGCGCCGCCAGCATGTGGCGGTAAAGTCCGGTGAAGAGTCCGGTATCAAACTTTTGCATTGATTCTCTTTGATTGAAATTAAACCGGTATAGTACGGAGCGAACGGTGTGAGGTCGAATAAAAATTCAAATCTTAAAATCGTGAGAATAATCGTGCCGATGAGTCAAAATTAGTGGTTAAATAAATCATGGCTGATGATAGAAAAATGTTTCTTCCGATGACGCGCGCGGAAATGGCAGCGCGCGGCTGGGAGGAACTGGATGTGCTGCTGATTACCGGCGATGCGTATGTTGATCATCCGTCGTTCGGTGCGGCCGTTATCGGGCGCGTGCTGGAAGCGGAAGGCTGGCACGTTGGCATAATTTCCCAGCCCGACTGGACGAATCCGGAGTCGCTGACGGCGATGGGACGCCCGCGCCTGTTCGCCGGCGTCACGGCCGGAAATATTGATTCCATGCTGTCGCATTACACCGCCGCGCGCCGGAAGCGGAAAGAGGACGTCTATTCGCCCGGCGGCCAAACCGGACTGCGCCCGAATCTGCCGTCGGTCGTTTACACGCAGCTCGCCAAAAAAGTTTTTCCCGGCATCATTGTCGCGCTCGGCGGACTCGAAGCCAGCATGCGCCGCACCGTGCATTACGACTACTGGCAGGACAGACTGCGCCCGTCAATTTTACAGGATTCCAAAGCTGAACTTCTCATGTACGGCATGGGCGAACATTCCGTGCGCGAAATTGCGCGCCGGCTGAACGCCGGCGAACCGCTCGCCGGAATTCGCGGCACGGCGCGACTGCTCGGCGGCAAAGAATCGGCGGCACGCGATTTTTCCGATGCTGTGATCCTGCCGTCGTATGAAGAGTGCGCCGCTGATAAAAAAGCGCTGCTTGAAACCACGCGCCTGACCGAGCGCGAACAGAATCCGTTTTGCGGCAGACCGCTCGTACAGTTTCACGGCGCGCGCGCATTGCTAATGGAACCGCCGGCGCCGCCGCTTACGCCGGCAGAGCTCGATGCCGTTTACGCGCTGCCGTTCGCACGCGCACCGCATCCTTCCTATAAAGAAGAAATACCGGCGTTCACCATGATCCAAAACTCCATCACCGTTGTGCGCGGCTGCGGCGGCGGCTGCACGTTCTGCGGACTCGGTTTGCATCAAGGACGTTTTTTAACCAGCCGTTCCGAAGAATCCGTAGTGCGTGAAATCCGCGCACTCACCCGCACGCCGGAATTTCGCGGCACGGTCAGCGATCTCGGCGGACCGACCGCCAACCTTTACGGCTGCCGGAACGGCGTGGATGAAGCCTGTAAAACATGCCGGCGCGCGAGCTGTCTGTTTCCGGCGATCTGTCCGCATCTGAAACTCGACGCCGGCGCCGCGATTCATCTAATGCGCCGCGTGCGGTCGCTTGAAAATGTAAACCACGTTTTTATTCAATCCGGCATCCGCATGGATGTTGCATTGCGTCATCCGGAATACATCCGCGAACTCGCACAGCATCATGTGTCCGGACATCTCAAAGTTGCACCGGAACACATGCATCCGGATGTGCTGAAAAAAATGCGCAAACCGGCGCCGGAAATTTTCTGCCGCTTTCAGGAGGCGTTCGCTGCAGAGAGCCGGCGCGCCGGGAAAAAACAATACCTCGTGCCGTATTTTATTTCCAACTTTCCGGGCTCGACCGAAACCGAAATGAACGCGGTGGAAAAATTTGTACTCAACGAACAATGGAAACTGCAGCAGGTACAGGATTATATTCCGCTGCCGATGACGCCGGCCGCCGCTGTTTATTATACCGGCCTTGACTATGAAACCGGCGAACCCGTGCCGGTTATTCGCGGACTCGCCGCACGCCGTAAACAGATGAAGCAGCTGCGTCCGCACACCGGGAAAATGAACCGCCGGAAAGCAAACCGCCAATGATCGCTAATTTACGCGAATAAAGAATTGAGAAAAAAATCCTGTCAATCCTATTAATCCCGTCAAAAATTGTTTCAGACTTTCTGACCTTCGACTTGCGACCGGCTGTTTATTCCCTTCTTCCAAAAAACCGGTGATCGTGTTTAATCAGTTTTTATAAAATACCGGTTTCACTTCGGGTGTATTTTTCGCATACTGTACGTTTTATTTATTGAAAGGAAAAAAATGTCCGGACTCTCCGCTGTAACGCTGGCTGCTGGAATCGTCGCACTGCTGGCCGGTGCTGCCATGATTGCAAAACCGCAGATGATGCGCTCATGGATGGAACGCTTCCCGCGCAGCATCTGGCCGGGACGGATTCTGGCAGCGATTGATCTGATCTGGGCGGCGTATGCGCTTTCGTTAATGCACCTCGGAATGTTCGATGCATGGAAAGTTCATCTCTGGTGGCTGACCCCGATCGCAGTTTTCCTGTGCATTAAATATCTTGATGAGCTGCTCAGCCCGCGCGCACTCGGCGGATTTTTCCTGCTGCTCGCCGGTCCCGTACTTTACGTTACACGCTGGCACGAATCTGAATGGCGGGTTGTGATGGCGGCGATTTCATATATCTGGATACTGACCGGACTGCTTTTCCTGTTATCGCCATGGTGGTTCCGGCGCATTGCACTGGTCGTGTGCAAAACCACCGGACGGTTGAAAGCCGCCGGCGCCGTAAAAGCAATCACTGGTATTGCACTGATTTTACTGGCCGTATTTGTTTATACCTAGCCACTGATTTTTAGCGGAAATTAGAAGAGACTGTTGGTTTTCTACCTATGACATCAGAAAATTCTGCCCGGCTTTTACAGCGCTTTGTGCGCTATGTTGATTCATACCGCAAAAACAGTGTGCTGCATCCGATGCACCAGTTGAAACTTGAGCACACCCTGCGCGTCGCCGGCGATGCCAGGTTCATTGCTGAACAAAGCGAATTTTCCACAGCGGAAATCGATCTGGCTGAAGCAATTGGATTAATGCATGACGTCGGGCGTTTTTCACAGTTCAAAAAATACGGAAGTTTTGATGATTCTAAAACAATTGATCACGGCGATCTCGGCGCTGAAACGATCCTTACTGAAAACATGCTTGCCGGAATAAATGAGCCGGAGCGCGATCTCATTCTGTTCGGTGTGAAACATCATAATAAAAAAGCTCTACCGCCGGAAATGAATGCTGCTGCGGAAAAACTTTTGCGGCTGATCCGCGACGCTGACCGGCTCGATATTTTCTTTATCGGCTGGGACGTCATCAAAACCGGCCGCATTCATGATCACCCCGAAATTATTATGGGCATTGATTTTGACGGTGCTCCATCCGATGCCGTACTCGACCAGTTTGAGCACAGCCAGCCCATCGACTACCGAACCCTGAACAGTCTCGCTGACCGGTTTGTTTTACAGCTTAGCTGGATGATCGATTTAAGTTTTCCGGCGACCAAAAAATTGATCATCGAGCGTGATATTCTCGATAAATTTATCGATATTCTGCCCGTTAAAACCGACCGGTTACTGAACTGTTTCCGCACAACCAAAAAACTTTTGCAGGACGACTCATTAACCGCATAAAAGAAACTGCACTCGGCAACACAACACCCCCGGTAATCCGGGGGTACGTTGATACAATTCTTTTATATAAAATATCCCGTAATGTTAATGCCTGTCCGGGCTCTCTTCCTCTTCTTCATCCGCCGTCACACTCTGCGGCAGCAGAATAAAGTGATACGTTTCGTAATCATCCATGCTCAGCAGATAATCCGCCGGCGGCAGCACAATGATGTGGCCGTCCGGTCCCTGTTCAAACTCCCCGTTGGGCGGGATTGCCACCGCGCGGCCATCGGTGCCGACTTTATACGTCCAGCCTTTCGGTACCGCAGTTAACCGCTCGTCAGGGCCTGTAACAAATTCACCGTCCGGCGGTGCAGCCACTGCGCGGTTGTCGATACCGATTTTATACTGCCAGTCTTTGGGTACAGCCACCAGTCGCTTATCTTCGCCGGAAACCAGTTTTGCATCCGGCGGAGCAGCAACACCGCGTCCATCTAATCCAACGGCAAACCGCCAGCCTTCAGGAATTGCAACCAGCCGGCCGTCACTGCCGGATTGCGCGTGTCCATTCGGCGGAATGGCAATAATGCGTCCATCCGTTCCGTGTGCATGCTGCCATCCGTTCGGAACACAAACGAGCCGGCCGTCGGGACTGCGCTGAATCCGGCATTCCGGACCATAGTTCACCAGCCGGCCATCGGGTCCACTCTGTGTTTCCCAGGCAGCCCAGGTCTGACAAACAATGCCGGCGGCGGCGACCAGCGACAGAACCATTGAACAAATTTTCATGATACCTCCTTATTAGATTGATTGATTGTTACAGGATTGAAAAACGCAGTAGAACAAAATCTTATTATATTCCTACTGTAAACTCCGCATATTTTAATTTTTTGATCAGCAATATCATGCTGCGTGTCAGAATTTCAATACCGGTTTCGAATATCTGTTGTGCTGTTTTAGTCCTCCATCAGCTTCTGTAATTTGGCGGCAAGTTGAGTGAAACCGCGGTTGTAAGCAAAATCGGCAGCGGTGTCGTTATCCTTATCTTTCATTTTAGGGTCGGCACCGGCGGCAATCAACAGGTCCGCCACCGGCGAAAGCCCTTCGCCGGCAGCAAACATAAGCGGCGTCCACCGTTCAGTGTGATCCACCGCATTCACTTCGGCGCCGGTTTCCAGCAGCAGTGTGATCGTCGCCAGATTCGGTCCGGTGGCGGCAAACATGAGCGCGGTGCGTCCGTTATTGTCACGCCGATTAATTCCGGCGCCGGCGGCGAGCAGGACACGGACGGTTTCAGTGTGTCCGTTAAATGCAGCCAGCATCAATGCTGTGTTGTTATCTTCATCGGCCTGATCGACCGGCATTCCGTTGCCGAGCGCCAACGAAACTGCGGCCGTATTTCCGTCGAATGCGGCTTCAGCAAATGCTGCGGCCGCTTCTGCGGTGATTTCCGGTATAACGGGTTTTTCTTTGCAGCCGGCAAACAGAACGGCAGCAGACAAAAGTAACACGGCGGCAGTTTTGGTTTTCATGAAACTCCTTAGTATCTCGTGGTAATCATACGAAAACCGAACGGATAATGCCAGACATTTGAGGCGCACAGTCAAACACCGTGATATAATCAGTGTTTTACCGGCTCCGGTGCATAAAACCGGAAAACCGCAGGTTTAAAAGAACATACGATAACTTTTGTTTTTAAACCGGTTTATGATAGAAACACTCCCCGATGCAAAAGTGTATTCTTTTTTTATCAATTTTTGCCGCACTGCTGACCGGCTGCGGCCGGCCGCCGGCGAACGCGATCGCGATTCCGCCGGCGGAAGAAAAGCCGCTGCCGGCAGACCGGATTGCCGCGCGCCTGGCCGACCGCCTGCCGCGGGTGCACTTGAACCGGGCGCTGCTGGATGCAGCCATTTCAACCAATGCACTGGCGCTTTATATTGACACACTGGATTATGACCACACCTGGTTTCTGGCATCCGACATTGAAGAATTCCGGCAGTCCGGTCCGGAGCTGTATAAAAAAATACTGGATGGTGATACCGCATTTGCACACACCGTTTTTGAACGCTTCAAAGAGCGTGTGACCGACCGCGTTGAATTCACTTATGCCCTGCTCGATAAAGGTTTCAATACAGACAAAGATGAAGTGTGGCAATGGAAGCGTGATCAAGCGCCGTGGGCGGAATCCGAAGCGGAATGGGATGACCTGTGGCGCCGGAAAATTAAAAACGAATATGTGTCGCGCTGCGCTGCAATTGAAGCAGATGCAAAAAATAAAAAAGAACATCCGGCAGACGAAACCGCAGAAGCTAAGGATAAAAAAACCGGCGCTGAAAAAAATCTGTCGCCGGACGAATTTGTGCGCGAACGCTATAAACAGTTCAAACTGCTTATCGATACCAACTACGATCACGAAACCATTTTGCAGCGCTATCTCAGCTCATTCACGCGTAGCTACGATCCGCACAGCGATTATCTTTCGCCGCGCAGCGTTGAAGATTTTGATATTGCCATGAGTCTCTCGCTCGTCGGCGTCGGCGCCACGCTGCGCAGTGAAGACGGCATGGCAAAAGTCATACAGATCATTAAAGGCGGACCGGCGGATAAAGACGGACGGCTGGAAACCGGAGATAAAATTATGGCCGTAGCGCAGGGGGATGGTGAAGCCGTCAGTATTCTGCACTGGCCGCTCAGTAAAGCTGTCCGGCAGATCCGCGGCGAAAAAGGCACCAAGGTAGTGCTCACTGTTATTCCGGCAGACGACATTACCGGCACGCGCACCAAAGAGATTGATCTCATTCGCGACGAAGTTAAACTCGAAGAACAGGCGGCCAAGGGCGAAGTGCGCGAAATACTAACGCCGGCGGATCAACGACTCCGTTTCGGTATTCTCACCCTGCCCGAATTTTATGCCGATTTCGATGCAGTCCGTGCCGGTAAAGCCGACGCTCGCCGCGCTGCGGCCGATGTAAAACGCATTCTTACTGAATTTAATACAAACAGTGTTGATGGCGTAATTTTTGATCTGCGCAACGACGGCGGCGGTTCGCTCGCCGACGCTATTGAAATCGCCGGGTTTTTTATTCCGCTCGGTCCTATCGTTCAGGTCCGTGAACAGCGCGGTGTTTCTGTTCTGCCGGATAATGATATCAGCACACTGTACGATGGCCCGCTCATAATACTCGTCAACCGCCTCAGCGCATCCGCTTCTGAAATTGTTGCGGCGGCGATGCAGGACTACGGCCGCGCTGTGATCGTCGGCGATGCTAAAACGCACGGCAAAGGAACGGTGCAAAGCGTCTTCCCGCTGTCACGCCTCAGCGATGAACTGGGTTCATTGAAAGCCACGACCGCAAGTTTCTATCGCATTGCCGGCGGCTCAACGCAGCTCAAGGGCGTACAGCCCGATGTGATTCTGCCGTCCATTTATGACGCGATTGAAATCGGTGAAGAATTCCTGCCGAACGCACTGCCGTGGACTCAGGTTCGCAACGCGTATTACCGCCCGTGGTCGCCCTCTGTAAAACCGTACCTGCCGGAACTGCAAACACGCTCCGGAGAGCGTACGGCAAACGATGAAGAATTTAAAAAAATCATCTCGCGGCGCGACCGCATTCAAAAACGCATGAACACGCCGGAGGTTTCACTGAAGCTCACTGATCGCATCGCCGAAATCGTCAATGAAAAAGAGATCGAGGATGTGCAGGATAAAATGGAAGAACTGCTTGTGCGCACCGATGAGGATGAAAACGAAAAACTGCCCGATCCGGTGCTTGACGAAACGATCCGCATCCTTACCGACTTTATCGAGATTTCTGCCGGCACCGGCATGCTGCTGGCACAATAGATACCCCCGAGTAAACTCGGGGTTCTTTTTTTCATCACAGCTCCTCCCGGAGCTGACCTGAACGCCGCGAAACTTTGCGTTCGCGGCATTCAGGAGGCTCATTCATCCACGGCTAAAGCCGT
>JBBADV010000018.1 GCA_041656295.1 Kiritimatiellales bacterium
ACGGCTTTAGCCGTGGATGAATGAGCCTCCTGAATGCCGCGAACGCAAAGTTTCGCGGCGTTCAGGTCAGCTCCGGGAGGAGCTGTGATGAAAAAAAGAACCCCGAGTTTACTCGGGGGTATCTATTTTTACTTCGTCGTCATCAGAAAAATCCGCGACCCGAAGGCGAGAATGATGAACTCGCCGCCGTACAGCGGTTGAACAACCGCCACACCGGCGAGATCCATCGTAAAAAGTAAGGAATCAAACCGGCAGTGCCGATAAGTAACCCGATCACCCAGTGCCGGTTTCTAATCAACCGTTTCACAGATTTCCACGATTAAAAACGACAGACGCGGCAGATCGTTCTGCGCCGATTTCTGCAGTACCGGCGAAATGTTAAACAATCCCATCGCCAGTACCGCCAGCAACATCCCGATGATTTTTCCATCAGCCATATCACGTTGATAGCAGATACGGTCCCGCGCGCAATTCATCTGTGTTATCTGCGGTGAAATAAAAAACAAGATATTATCCGCCGAATTTATTGTATGCCTGGATAATGAACGGTTTTACCAATTCGAATTCATCTTCTGACTGAATAGTAAATTCAGATTCGCCGGTTCCCCAATGTCCAATATTTAGAACATTGCGATAAAATTTCGGCGCAGATTTTACTTCAGTGGGTCTGAGTTTCAGAAAAAGTTTAATGCATCGCACCTGAGGCTCAACGCAAATAATATTTTGAGACACTTTATATGCTATATAGTGTTTTTTGGGAACCTCTTCAATGGACGGATCAAGCCCTATGATGAAGTCCTGAATATTATGTAGCAGAGATTTTATCGTTTCGGATTTGCCGGTCAGATGCCTGTCGAATGTATATACTGGTGCTAAAGTTTTTTTCATTTTTCCGAGACCGGAAGCATTTTTCTTTTCTCCGGACATAACGCCGGAGTTTTTCTTAATGGGCGATGACACGGAGGAGCGCGTTGCCTGAAGTATTTCCTCTAGATGGAGTACATTGTTTTTGTAAAGGCGGTAAGTCCACAATTCAATATTCGCGCCCATAACCTGGACTGCGTGGATATCGTATTTTTTATAACTTGGCGCGATACAAATAACACGAACGTCCGACCAGTCCACTTTTACATCGTTACCGAGTGTGTTTTTGGCCGCCATTTCGAAATCACCTTTATGGTCGAAGATCCAGTGCAGATAAAAAAGGCTTTGGTTGATCAGCTCGGATGATTCGATTTTTTTGTATTCGATGATTACTGGATTGTTTTCTTCAGAAAGTGCGAGGCTGTCGATTCGTCCGGAGTGCACCGCGCCGGTGGAAAATTCCGTGGCAACAAACCGGCAGTTAAAAACCGGGCTAAGATTTTTCTCAATTAGAGTTTGAATGTCTTTTTCCACCGGGAAATTAGTTTTCGCAACCGGCGTTAGCGTTGTTTTGTTAATTTCAAATAGCGGCATAGCGTTTCCTTTAAAAAATCCTACATAAGCATAATATGATTTTAAAATCCGGCAACCATCCTGTTAATCCTGTCAAAATAATTTTTTCCGTGCCGAGTCAGGTTTTTTCTGCGTAGATACTGCAGTTTAACGAAGGAGATGTTGTGCCGGTTAAAAGTATGACAGGTTTTGGTACAGGTTCGGCGCGCGGCGGGAAATACCGTGTGTCGGCGGAGTTGAGTTCGGTGAACCGGAAACAGCTGGATGTAACTTTGCGTCTGCCGCCGCAGATTTCCGGCACGGAATCGAAAATTCAAAAGCTGATTCAGGATCAGATTTCGCGCGGACGGATTACCGGTGTAATCGCGGTGGAGATGAATTCCGGCAGCGGCGCAGCGGTGGATTCAAAACATGCGGAGGAGATGCTCGGCACCTTGCGCGGGCTGTCGAAAAAACTGAACCTGCCGGATGATCTGTCGGCGAAAGATTTGTTGCAGATTCCGGGGTGTTTAAAGTTTCCGGCGACAGCAGAAGACCATGATGAAATTTTTGCATTAACGGAAAAGGCGGTCACCAGTGCACTGAAAAAATTGAATACGATGCGTGTGCAGGAAGGGAAAATACTGGAAAAAGATTTTTTAGCGCGGCTGACCGTACTGGAATCAATCCGTAAAAAAATTGCCGCGCGTGCGCCGGTGATTGCGGCAATGTACCGGAAAAAACTTTTTGCCGGCCTGGAAAATGCAGGGCTTGAAAATCTGTCAAAAGATGATCGCGTGATTAAAGAGATCGCGCTGTTTGCAGAGCGCAGTGATATTTCTGAAGAGACGGTGCGGCTGGAAAGTCATATTCAGCAGTTTAAGAAAATGCTGCGCACGAATGAGCCGGCGGGACGTCCGCTGGATTTTCTGGCGCAGGAAATGTTCCGTGAGATTAATACGGTTGGATCGAAAGCGAACGATCTGCAAATCACAGAGCAGGTGGTGAAGTTTAAAACAGAACTGGAGCGTGTGCGGGAGCAGGTTCAAAATGTTGAATAAACACACCCCGTTACTTTTAGTGGTTTCAGCACCGTCCGGTGCCGGAAAATCATCGCTGTGCACCCGGCTGGCGGAGTTTTTTCCGGAACTGGTGTATTCCGTTTCATGCACCACGCGCGCACCGCGCGGGACAGAAAAAAACGGTGTGCATTATTTTTTTCTATCGCCGGACGAATTTGAAATACGGTTAAAAAATGATGAATTTCTTGAACATGCTCTGGTGCACGGCAACCGTTACGGGACGCTGAAGCAGACGGTATACGATGCACTTGCGCAGGGACGCGACATCATTATGGATATTGATGTGCAGGGCGCGCAGCAGATTCGCGACGCGTGTGCGGCACTGCCGAATGATGATCTGATTAAAAAAAGTTTCGTTGATATTTTTATCATTCCGCCGTCGATGGAAGAATTGCTGCGCCGGTTACGCGGACGTTCAACGGATGCAAAGGATGTGATTGAACAGAGAATGTGCAATGCAGTTGAAGAGATGAAACAGCAGTCGCACTATCAATATATTGTTGTGAATGATAAAATCGAAACAGCGGCAGACGAACTGAAAAAAATCATCCAGACAGAGCATAAAAAACGGCAATAAAAAAATTTGTTTTTATGTAAACAATCGTTGCAAGAATTTTTTTTAAGAGCTATATCTTCTCTTAACAGACACATAAACCATGGTGGTTTGTGGAGGAAACCTGAGGAGAACAGGATATGGCAGCTAAGAAGAAAGCAGTCAAGAAGGTTGCTAAGAAGGCTCCGGCGAAAAAAGCCGCGAAGAAAGTAGCGAAAAAAGCCCCAGCGAAAAAAATCGCGAAGAAAGCTCCGGCGAAAAAAGCGCCAGCTAAAAAAGCCGCGAAGAAAGTAGCGAAAAAAGCGCCAGCTAAAAAAGCTCCGGCGAAAAAAGCTGCGAAGAAAGTAGCGAAAAAGAAATAACAGCCTTCGCTGATTATTTTGGCAGCTCCGGATTTCCCGGAGCTGTTTTTTTATCTGTGCTGTTTTTCATTTTACTTCATATATGCGCGCGCTATGCTCATGCCGGTTAATGAAGGAGGCGGTCTCCCATGAAATGTCCTAAATGCGAACATCGCGAAGATAAGGTCATCGACAGTCGTGAAGTGCGCGAAGGCGCGTCCATCCGCCGCCGCCGGCTCTGTTTAAACTGCGGGCTGCGCTTTACCACCTATGAAGAAATTATGCGTGCCGCGATGCAGGTTATTAAACGCGATGGACGCCGCGAAGAATTTTCGCGGGAAAAACTGATCAACAGCCTGGTCATTGCCTGTCAGAAACGACCGATCAGCATTCAGCAGATTGATCAAATCGCCGGCAGCATTATCACACAGATCGAAGCAGAGTATGAGCGCGAAGTCCCTTCCACCGCCATCGGCACAAAGGTCATGGCCCTGCTTGAAAAACTTGATGAAGTAGCATACGTCCGGTTTGCATCGGTGTACCGCCGGTTTAAAGACGTCAGCCAGTTTATGAATGAGGCGGAAAGATTAATCGGTCGCGAATGATTGATGTGCATCAACAGAAAATTCTAAATGAACGCCGGCAGTGGTCCGGTTGCGTTCAGCGTTTTTTGCAGTACGCCGAAATTGAACCGCGCGAAACGGCAGAGGCAGTTATCGAAAGTCTCGCGGTTTTCTGCCAGGGGCGTACACAGATTCAAGGACATGAGCTTTCGCTTTTAACCGCACGCGCGTTTTGTGCCGCCGGCGATTGTGCCAGCGCCGGAAAAATTCTGCATGGTGAACGCACGTTCCGGCGGCACACAAACTCATGGCTGCGGGTTTTATCAGCACGCTATCCGTTTCCGGAACTCTTTCCGCTGTTTGCGGCACGCGCGCTGCGGCCGGTGCGTTTAACATCTGCCGGCGTGCTGTGGATACTCGATTTTTCCCGCATGGACTTTTCCGGCGTTGATTGTCATGAGCTGATTTTGTTTCAATCGCTGCGGCAGCTTACGGAAAAAATTTCAATGGTGTGGAGTAAAGATACCGGTGCCGGAATGTTAGGTATCAAATACATTTCTAAAATCGCCGGGGCAGTTTGTGAAGAGCAGCTGCTCGGTTATTTGCGCGCTGTACTGAACTGTTGTGCGCGCAAAAACAACTGGCACACTGTTCCGGAAATTTTACAGATTGATTTATGATCTCCGCTCCCAAATTTCAAATTTCAGACTTCAAACTTCGAATTGCCGGCGCTGCTTTTTCCGGCATGCTGTTGTTTTTCAGTTTCCCGCCGTTCCATTTTGCATTTTGCGGATGGTTTGCGTTAATTCCATTAATGTTCGCGTGCACCGGAGTTCCGGCACGGCGCGCGGCATGGCTCGGCTGGATTTCCGGCGCAGTGTTTTTTATCAGCACACTCTACTGGCTGCGCAATGTAACTATTCCCGGCGGATTATTTCTCGCGCTGTACTGTGCGCTGTATCTGATTCCGTTTGCGGTTTTCATTTCCTTGCGCTGCGACAACTGGCGCAGCGCCAGCGGCATTAAAAATATTCTGTGGAGCGCCGGCGCGGCGGCAGTCTGGGCGGCGGCGGAATATGCGCGCGCGATTTTTGCCACCGGCTTCCCGTGGAATATGCTCGGCGTCAGTCAGTATTTACAAACGCCGCTGATTCAAATTGCGGAGCTTGGCGGCGTGTATCTGATTTCGGCGCTGATGGTTTTCACAAACGTTTCCTCCGGAGTAACCGTCTTGCAATACGCCGCCGGAATTCGCGGGAAAAAATATCGTATGCATACGGAACTGATGGCGGCGCTGATTCTCGTCGCGGCGGCGTGGTCATTTGGTTTCCACCGCATGATTAACCGTCCGGCTCCGGTACGCGAACCGCTGCATGTCGCGTTAATTCAGCCGAATATTCCGGAAGTCGGCAACTGGGATCTCGCCGACCCCGAACTGATTTATGAGCGGCTTGAAACGCTGACGTCGTTCGCCGTGATTACGCCCAATCTTGATCTGGTCATCTGGCCGGAAACCGCCCTGCCGGACTTTGTACGCTTCAGTCCGCGCAGCGCCGATCTCGTGAAGAAAATGATCAACGCTGGCGGCGGCGTGCCGATGCTTGTTGGCAGTATGGACGTGCGGTATACGAAAACTAATGAGCCGCAGTTTTATAACGCATCATTTTTTTTCACCGGTGCCGGAAAGCTGCAGTCGGTTTACTACAAACAGCATCTTGTTCTGTTTGGCGAATACATTCCCTTTGAGAACTACATTCCATTCATTGCTGCACTGACGCCGATCGAAAGCAGTTTCCGGCCGGGCCGGGAAACAGTACTGTTTCCGTTTCCGGATGCAGAACACTGTTTTTCGGTGCTGATCTGTTTCGAAGATGTGCTGCCGTATCTTTCGTGGCGCGCGGTGAAGTCCGGTGCGGCGTGGCTGATTAATCAGACGAATGATTCATGGTTTGATCCGGACAGCGGATCGGTGCAGCATCTGGCGAACTCTGTTTTCCGGTGCATTGAAACGCGCCGGCCGATGCTGCGCTGCACAAATACCGGCATGACGTGCGCACTCAGCCCGTACGGCGAAATCAGCCGTACGCTGGCCGCGCGTACCGAAGGATTCCAGGTTGTCTCTGTAACTCCGGCGCCGCCGGAGTTGCCGGCGACATTTTATGTCCGTCACGGCGATCTTTTCGCGCAGGCTTGCCTGCTCACCGGCGTTGCGCTATTGATTGGACTTTTTATACAGCGGAAAAAATCCAATGCTTGAAGAGTTGAAAGAACAGATTTCGGGTGTCGATGCGCGACTGGAAGAGATGCGCGGTTATCTCGGCATCGCTGGAAAGATCAGAGAACTGGCCGTGCTCGAAACGCAAGCCGCCGCGCCGGAGTTCTGGAACGATCCAAATGCTGCGACCGCCAACATTGCCGCCGTAAAAAGTTTGAAAGCGGTTATCGAGCCGTTTCAAACGATTGAAGCGCTGCTTGACGATGCCGGAGTTCTGCTGGAGCTCGCCGCAACCGAAGACGAAGACGGGCAGCAAACGGCGGTTAAAGAAATTCAACAACTGCTGGACGACTGCGAGCAGAACTTTCAGTCGCTCGAAATGCAATCACTGCTCGGCGGACCGCTCGATGCAAAAAATGCCTATCTGAGTTTACACGCCGGCGCCGGCGGAACCGAATCATGCGACTGGGCGGATATACTGTACCGCATGTACCGTCGTTTTGCAGAGCGCTGCGGATTCACTGTAGAAGTACTTGATCTGCAGCCCGGTGAAGAAGCCGGTATTAAAAGCGTTACCTTTCAGATTTCCGGCGCGTACGCATACGGTAATTTAAAGAGCGAGCGCGGCGTTCACCGGCTTGTGCGCATCAGCCCGTTCGATTCAAATTCGCGCCGGCACACTTCGTTCGTCGCTCTCGATGTTACTGCTGAAATTGACGACGACATTGCTGTTGAGATCGAAGAAAAAGATATGCGCATCGATACTTACCGCTCCAGCGGCGCCGGCGGGCAGCATGTTAACACCACTGATTCCGCTGTGCGCATTGTACATGTTCCCACCGGAATCATTGTTCAGTGCCAGGCCGAGCGCTCGCAGCATAAGAATCGTGAAAAAGCATTGAAGATGCTTAAAGCCAAAGTATACGAGTACGAGCTCGATAAACAAAAACAGGCCGCAGAGCAGTTTTACGGCGCGAAGGGTGAGATTGCGTGGGGACATCAGATCCGCTCCTACGTCATGCAGCCCTATACTATGGTCAAAGACCACCGCACCGATTTCCAAATCGGCAATGTTCAGTCTGTACTCGACGGCAATCTGGACGGGTTCATCGAGGCCTATTTAAAACTGAAACAAAAAGAGAACGCTTAACATTGCAGATTTTTTAACCGCCAAGGCGCCAGGCTTTTTTCGAATCGTGATTTATGGATTTTTTTCAAAAATAATTCCTGGCGTCTTGGCGGTTAAGAAAATCCTGTTATTCTGTCGTAATGAACATGCTGGATAAAATTGTCGCTCGCAAACGGATTGAAATTGAAACACCGGGATATTTCCGCACTATTGAAACGGCGGTTGAACAGTTGCCGCATGTCGGAACCGCCTGTACCGAATGTGACGGCTCGCCGGCGCGCGAACCGGTTCCGGCGTTTGTGGCTGCATTAAAGGCGGCACCGGTCGGACTTATCGCCGAGGTCAAACGATGCTCACCGTCCGCCGGGATTATTCGTGATCCGTTTGATCCCGCCGGGATTGTGCAAAGATATGAAAATTCCGGTGCACAGGCTGTGTCCTGTTTAATGGACAGGGAATTTTTCGGCGGCGGTGAAACTCAGTGGAATGCTGTCCGCGCCGCAACCAAACTGCCGCTGCTCTATAAAGAGTTCGTTATCGACCCGCGCCAGATTTTTCATGCCGAAGCGCTTGGCGCATCCGCCGCTTTACTGATTGCCGCAATTTTAACCGGTACGGAATTAAGCGACTTCATCCGGTTGACTGAATCATGCGGCATGACGGCGCTCGTTGAAGTGCATACTGCCGAAGAGATGAAGCGCGCGGTTGACGCCGGCGCAGCACTGATTGGAATCAATAACCGGAATCTCAAAACATTTAAAACCGACCTTCAAACCACATTTGATCTGTGCGAACTTGCACCGGCAGATTGTACGCTTGTCAGCGAAAGCGGCATTCGCACCGCCGCTGATATTAAAAACCTGCATGCCGCCGGAATCTCTGCTGTCCTCGTCGGCGAAAGCCTGCTTCGTCAGCCGGACATCGGTGAGGCAGTTAAAAAATTGATGCAGATTTAAAAACGCTCAAAAATCACACGGCAGAATAAACTGCCGGCGAATTATTTATTTTCACTGAGATCGCAATTCGGCCGGAAAAATTCGAACCATTCGGCAAGTCCGTAGCTGATGTGCATGACGGGAACCATAAACAGAACAAGCAGGTCACGCGGCCGCCGCGTATGCACAACTGTCTCCAGTCCGATGAACGCGGCTGCAATTCCGTACAACAAAATATTTGCTGCAAGCAGTATCGCTGCACTGTTAAAAAACGGCGCCAGCGCTCCCAAAAACAGCAACGATAACACCCAGGCTGCCGGAATTAATGTGGCCCACTCAATGCCGGTGCCGGCGCGGATTAGACGAATGCGCGTTGCGCCGTAACCCCACATCTGCCGGCAGAACCGTTTTACAGACTGGCGCGGATAGTGGTACACCCACGCTGCCGGAATGAAGAGCAGTTTATAACCCAGCAGCTGCGTCCGCCAGGATGCGATCATTTCTTCGCCGGGATAAAATTCCGGCGGGAAGCCGCCCATTTCCTGGAAAGCTCTTTTCCGGTATGCGGCGTTACAGCCGATAATCCGGCTCCATATAATTTCGCGCGTACCGGTGTCACCGGTTTTATACCGTTCGGCAGCATAACCGGCGGCACGCGATGTCAACGCCAGACCGGCGAGCCGCGCAGCAAGGCCGATATCTTCCGGCACCAGCGACGGTCCGCTGACTAAACCGACATGCAGGTCTGTAAATGCGGCAAGAATATGTTCTGCCCAGTCCGGTGCGACGGTAACATCGTCATCCAGAAACGCGATAATCTCCGCTAAACTTTCTGATGCGCCGCGATTTTTTTTACGGCTTGAATCGCCGGTTTTATACGCAATAGAAATATGACGCACATTGGAATTGTTTGCGACAATGGCTGTGACTTCACTCAGAACAGAAGGACTGGAAATTTCGCCGACAATAATAATTTCAAGCCGGTTTGAATTTTGCATCGCCAGAACTGACGTGAGCGTACGCACCAGAATCGGCCGCCCCATCGTCGGAATCACAATCGAAATCGCCGGCGTTGTATTTCCTAATGTCATAGCAGCAGTTTATCGTGCAGCAGGAATCCTGCAAGGAGCTTGTCATAAAAGGACACATGAGCTCTTACAATGTCCTCCGCTGCAATTTGTCCGAAAAAATTCAGTACATCATTTGTAATTTCGCAGAGAAGGCGTATATTACATATTTTAAGCCGGTGCAAGGAAGGCGTCCCGGCGCACATGGAATTGAATGAAGGATATGTGATGCAAAGTTCAAACAACGCACAAGTAAAATTTTATACCGGTGAGAATATTCCGCTGGAGCTCCATAAAGTTCGTGTTGTTCAGAAGCTGCACCTCCGTCCAATTCAACGCCGTTACGACGCGCTGGAAGAGGCCGGCTACAACACGTTTCTATTAAACACCAAAGATGTATTTCTCGATATGCTCACCGATTCCGGCGTGAATGCTATGAGTGATAATCAGGTGGCGTCGATGATGGTTGCAGATGATGCATACGCCGGCTCGCAGAGTTTTGATAAGATGAAAGCGGCGGTTGAAGCGGTATTCGGCAAACGGTTGATTCTGCCGGTGCATCAGGGGCGCGCCGCCGAAAATATTATTGCGCGTACATTCATCAAGCCCGGCGATGTCATCCCGATGAATTATCATTTTACCACCACCAAAGCGCATTTTGAACTCAACGGCGGAACGCTGTGCGAAATTTATACGCCGGAAGCATTTGTGATCCATAGCGATTTCCCGTTTAAAGGCAATCTCGACATTGGCAAGCTGGAAGCCGTTATTCAGCAATACGGCACGGAGCGCGTACCGTTTATCCGCCTTGAAGCGTCAACCAATCTGATCGGCGGTCAGCCGTTTTCCATTGCTAATATGTATGAAGTCCGTAAAATTGCTGACAAATACGGTATCATGATGCTGCTTGATGCATCACTGCTCGGCGAAAACGCGTGGATGATCAAACAGCGCGAACCGGAATTTAAAAACAAGAGCATCAAAGAAATCCTTGCGACGATGTCCGGTCTTTGCGAGCTCGTTATTTCTCCAGCCGCAAAGTCAGTTCGTCGCGCGGCGGCTGTATCTGCACCAATGAGCCGGCACTGTTTGAAAAAATGAAAGAGCTGGTGCCGCTCTTCGAAGGCTTTATCACTTACGGCGGAATGTCAGTGCGTGAAATTGAAGCGATGGCTGTCGGACTGCATGAAACGCTCGACGAAACCGTTATTTCACAATCACCGGCATTTATTGCATATCTCGTTAATGAACTCGACAGCCGCGGCATTCCGGTGGTTACGCCGCCCGGTGCGCTCGGCTGCCATGTTGATGCGATGGAGTTTGTTTCCCACATTCCGCAGGAAGACTATCCCGCCGGCGCGCTCGCCGCAGCCTATTATTTGATTTCCGGCATTCGCTGCATGGAACGCGGAACACTGTCCAGTGTGCGCGACGAAAGCGGCAACGATGTGCTCAGCGACATGGAACTGATGCGTATGGCATTCCCGCGCCGCGTGTTCACACTCTCACAGACGCGCTACATGCTTGACCGTCTCATCTGGCTTTATGAAAATCGCAACCTCATCGGCGGACTCAAATGGCGCGAAGAGCCGAAAGTGCTCCGGTTTTTCCTTGGGAAACTCGATGCAAAAACCGGCTGGCCGCAAGAGCTGATCAAAAAATTCCGCGCCGATTTCGGCGACAGTTTATAATTTAGAGTCAATCGTTTTTGTTTGTAACCGCCGGGGAAAATTATGTCATTCACGGCCGTCAAAAAAATGCAGAATCCGGCGGACTGTCCGTTTGTTTTTTTTGTTGAGACGAGTCACGGCGGCGTAATCCATAAAGAACCGTAACCGTTGTGTGCGCGACAAAACTTTTTTAGCAACTTTATCCAGGCAGGCAATATCTTTAATCTTCCGGCGGGTCAGGAATGGCGGTATCCAGAATGTTCCGCACGGGCAGTCGATCAAAAAAACCTTTGGATCGCCGGATTTTGTAACGAGAATATTGCGCCATTTAAAATCTTCATGAGCAAACCGGCGCTCGTGCATGATACGGGCAATCCCGGCGAGCTGTTTTGATACCGCGTCGACCCACTCCGGGTTTTTTAGACGGGGGTCATCGGTCTCCGCCAGTTCCGTTAGATCCATCGTATCAGGAATTTCTTTTGTAACCAGTGCACCCCGGCGGAAAAGGAAAAGCCAGCGACGTTCGCAACCGTACGCCACGATGTCCGCTGTCGGAATCCCCCACGACCGGAAACGCTGCAGATTTTCGATTTCACCGAACAGCCGCGGACGCACAAAGCGCCGGCGCAGACGTTTACTGATGAAAAAATAACGTTTAATATAAAAAACTCCGCCGGCGATTTGTGCACGCACAACGGTGCCGAGAACGCCGCGTGAAACCTCATCGCCTTCCAGAGTAAACACAGAGTGCAGAGAGCTGAATGCTTCGCCGGTTTCCTCCTCTCGATAATCAGGATGAATATACCACGTTCTCAATATGACATTTCCGTTTTTTCCACTGCAGCTATCATTCATTAATTTTCGTTGGAATCAATGGCGAAGGCTCTTGCAGTTCAGGATGCAGGCGTTTTCTCCGCCGGTGTTTTTTTGCCCGCTTGGCAGTCATCAGTTTAAAACGGTTGTGCATCCAGAACCATTGTTCAGGATATTTGAGAATCATTGTTTCGATGATTGTTTGATAGTGCTGTGTCAATTTTAAAATCTGCGCCTCTTCCGGCGATCCGTCATCACTCCATTCCACCGGATCGAACATAATCCATGCATAATTTTGTTTGCCGGTTTTAACCATAAAGGCCGGCACAATGGTTGGATGAAACCTGATTTGCAATGCCGCTGCTGAAGCGACGGCGAGCACATCCCGGCCAAAAAATTTGACAGTCACACCTTCTTTTACATTCGTTTTCTGATCAATTAAAAACGATGCCGCTTCACCGCGTTTTAATGCTTTAACGATATGCAGCAATGCATTCTTTTTGGGAATAATCCGGTTGCCGAATTTTGTGCGTATCGGCGTTAGAATGTTTTTATCAATCAGCGCATTATCTCCTTTGCGGGCGATAATAACCGAGCTCCAGTTCTGCGCTGCGCCGTATGCCGCCAGCAGTTCCCAGTTTCCAAGATGCCCTGTCAAATGAATAACGCCGTGTTTTGCCGCCGACCTGATCTGTGAATATCTTTCATAGTTTGAGCCGGCGTCGACCATTTGAAGAATGCGTTCCGGCGTCAGTTTACCGGTCATGATCAAGAGGCTTTCGCCGGTAAATACCGCCATATTCTGAAATGACATCCACGCGATGCGAAACCGTTCGCTCCGGGTTTTCCCGGGGAAAACAATTTTCAGATTCTGAAATGTCAGTGTGCGCCGCCGGAAACTGAACATGAAAAACAGAGCGCCGAAAATTCTTAAAAGTACATAGATCAGCCATTCCGGAAGAAGTTTCAAAAAACCGTACAGTGTCAACAGCGCCGCGTATTCAATTCGTTCTCTGACCGGATTCATGACAGCATCTCCGTTGCGGCGCAAATCACTTCATCCGCTGGAATCGTTTCAATGAAGCGCATATCATTCCGGCGCGTGTGCTTTGAAATTTTTTTTGAGTTTTGCAGCAGCGGTGATTCAATCACGCGGCACCGCCTGCCGTAAGGGCCGGTGCGCACCGGCGATGTTGGACCGAACAGCGCCAGCACCGGAATGCCGGCCGCCGCACCCATGTGCATCGGACCGCTGTCGACAGTGATTAAGAGATTCATCTGTTTTAGCAGTGAGCCGAGTTCAATCAATGATGTTTTTCCGGTGTGGTTCTGCGCGCCGGAAATTGCTCCGGAAATTTTTTCACCGGTATCGCGATCCGCGGCAGAACCGATCAGGTGAATGGTTGCAGCATACTTTTTTTGCAAGGCAGCTGCCGTTTCAATAAACCGTTCTGCGGGCCAGTTTTTTCCCGCGGCACGTGAACAGGGGCAAAGTGCAATATTTATTTTTCCCGCCAACGGCTCCCTTGCAGGGAAGGTGACGGCGAATTCAGGAATTTCCGGCACCGGCAGGTTCAGAAATCGCACAACATCCAGCAGTTCATCGACGGCGTGCCGGTGTTTGTTTTTTTTACCGGCCACTGCGCTGTAAAAAATTCGTGTGCCTTCGCGCGCAGCAGACGGTCCAATGGTTTTTCCGGCACGCGCCGCTGCTGTAATGATTCCGCTTTTTAGCAGCCCTTGCAGATCAATTGCGTAATCATAGCAGCGCGACCGGAGTGCATGGAAAAACTTCCGGCCTTCTCCGATTAAATTCCGGCGGGGGAAACAGATGACATTTTGCACGTCGTCAAAATGCTGCACGAGCGTTTGATATTCCGGTTGAACCGCCCAGTCAATTTCAGCGCCGAGTCCCTCTTTCAATGCGCGTACCGTTGGCAGCGCATGGAACAGATCTCCGAGAGAACTCAGTTTGACGATTAAAATCCGCATGCTGAAAAAGTTAGATCACAATTTTTAATCCGAGCGCCTTGCAGAACTCAACAAAATCAAGGCAGCCTGTTTCTGCGATGTATTTCAGGATTCCGATGTCAAGCTGCTGATATTGGTGAACGGCGATATTTCTGAATCCTGTCATTCCGCGCATTTTCCGGCAGAGCTCATCAAAGATAATTCCGGCGTTTTTCAGCAGGTTAAATGATTCGGCTTTGCTTTGTGGAATGCCGAGATGATGTTTTGCTGCCAGGTGCATTGCCATATCAATTGCGGCTTCGCAGGCGCGCTGAATATTGAGCGTCAGCGCATCGACGCACGTGAAATCATCCAGTTGCGGACATGCATTATGTTCTTGTTTAATTCGGTGAACGCACCGTTCAATAATGGATGCTTTATTTAGAAGAACATCATCAGGCTGTATATGCATGAATTACCTCTTTTCGGCTTTCCTGAAGATCTGCGTACATCGACAGGCAGTGCATGATAAAGCTGTCACTGGAAAATTTATTTTTTGTGAATAGCGGGAGTCCGTGCTCAACTACTTCTTTTGCATAGATCAGGTTGTTTGTGCTGAGAATGCCAATATCCGCCGTGCGCTCAAAAATTTGTTCAAGATCGCCGGCGAGGCGCAAGCGTGTTTTTACATCAGTTGTTTCGCCGGACATTGGCAGAACGGCGATGTCGACATCACTGTCCGGACGCATTTTTCCGGCGGCGGCGGACCCATGAAGAAACGCGGCGCAAATTTCCGGCGTTTCCCGAAGCCGCTTTGTTGCGGATGCTTGCTGTTCGGTGGTCAGTTTCATAATTCTTCCAGTAAATCGTGCAGATAAAGCTGTGTGATCAGATCGCAGTCGAGGCGGTGCCCGGCTTTATAGGAGGTGATTTCGCCGACGAAACGCGCATCGGGAATCAGTGCAATGGCCGCGAGCAGGTCGAGCGAACTGCGGTGCCAGATCGCTTCAAGTGATTTCCCGTTGTAGATTAATCGCGGTTCATTCTGATATCGGCTTCTGCGTGCGATAAGAATATTTTTATCGGTGTATCCGAGGTTACGGATATCGGCGAAAATTTTCCCGAACGTTTTGCAGTAGATCCACTTGCTGTACGGTGTATTCGTGCGCGCTTCAGCGCCGGTAAGAATATTTTCATACGTTACCGGAAATGTGAGCCGCTGCTGTCCAATGGCAGTTGAAAAGTTGACCGCGGCGTCGATTGTCAGCATCGGAGTTTTATTCTCCGGCGGCGCAAGTGTCACAAACTGTCCGGCGCTCCAGCCGAGCGTCACCGGCTCTTTCACCGTAACATATTTAATCGGGCGATCGACATCCTTGCGTCCGGCGCGGTTCAGCGCTTCGATCAAATCCAGGCTGCCGCGTTCGAAAAGCGGAGGGTCTCCGGAATCAATTTTAATCATCAGATTATCGATATCCATGCCCATGCGCAGCGCAATGATGTGCTCCGCCATACGAACATAGTTGTGCGGATTGCCGGCGCGCAGCACAATGTTGCTGACGATAGAGCCGGTCGTCCAGACGTTGTCGATCGCAACGCGAACCGGCAGGGAGTTCGGCTGATCAGTGCGGTCGAGCCACCAGCCTTCGCGGCCGGTCGGTTCGAATGTGATTGTTGTCACTGATTTTCTGGAGAAGGTTCCCTGGCCGGAAACAGTTACGCCTTGTGCGATCGTTTGCTGTGCTGTGCGCGGCGCACCGCCGGTCTGTCCCCTTAGATCGCGATCAACCGGAATCCGGTTGAACTCGTCGTATGAAGCGGCAATGATATTTTGATTCCCCGCCAGCAGGCGTCCGGGAGTTTTTATATTCATGATATTATAATCCCATGGTTAATTTAACGTGGTCAACGATACGAAAGTCGTTATAGTGTTGCCATTCTAAACGTAAAAAATAACAGCACTGCAAAGCGGTTTTTAACAAAAAATCATCAAAAACGAAGAAATAAAAAACACGAGAGAAGCCTGCATGATTTGTGTCAGAAAAATAATTTTCAGATCCGGGTTTGAGATTTTTGAACGGTCGTCCGGTTTCCGCCCAAAAGCAGCCGCTTACAGCTCATAATTAAGGACTGAAAACGATGAGTCACATCCGGTTTAAACCCCTGTATTCACTTTTGCTTGTCTTCGTTATCGCGCCGGTGCTGGCTGCATTTGCAACGCCGTGGATCTATCAGTTGTTACAGAGTATCGCGCCGCCAGGCTCTGTTTTTGATGCGCCGTTCCACCGCGTCGGTTCCCGCCTGGTTGTAATTTTTGTTATGCTGTTTCTGTATCCCGCATACCGTCTAAGCGGACTGCAAAGCGGGGCGGATGTTGGATTAACTGATGCGCCGAACCGGTACGGACTTTTATTATCCGGTTTAAAGATCGGTATAATCAGTGTTTCGCTTGTTTACCTGCTTGGTCTGCTGCTCGATGTCTATTTTTGTGACGCCGGCACCAGAACGCCATCCTATCTAATCCGGAAATCCGTACAGGTACTTATCGGCGGAATACTGGTTGGTGTTTTTGAGGAAATCCTTTTCCGCGGATTTCTTTTTACGCTGTTTCGCAAGAGTTTGGGAGTTGTTGCCGCAATTTGTGTCGGCAGTTTTCTGTTCTCTATTGTTCACTTTATGCGCCCGTCCAATCCTGAAATTCTTACTCAGTGGAACTCCGGTTTTATGCTGCTTGCACATTTATTTGATCGCGCCGGCCACCATTTTCTGACGGAATTCTGCGCGCTTTTCATGATGGGTGTCGTGCTCTCCATCCTCACGCTTTGGACGCGCTCGGTATACGTTGCGATCGGGCTGCACACCGGCTGGGTCTGGGTCATGGGATTTTTCCGGCTCTTTATGGATAATAATAAAAGCATGCTCTGGCTTTATGGCGGCAATGAATGGATTTCCAATTCATGGAGCGGAACAATTCTCCTCGGCGCAGTTTTAATTTACATCTGCATCACACGCCGCCGGTGGATCGCGGCTGCTTCGCCGGAAAGCGAAACCGCACCGCCGGAAGCCGATGCGTTAGTAACAGAAGAATAATTCATTCGTCGCAAAAAATGCTATAGACGAAAAACAAATGAATAAAAATCGGCAATCGGTAATCGGCAATCATAAATTCTCAGTCCTTCGTTCTGCCGGAATCGTTAGCGGCTGCACCGTGTTCAGCCGTTTTCTTGGACTGATCCGCGACATTTTAATGGCCGGCGCATTTGGTACATCGCTCGTCATGTCCGCCTTTGTTGTGGCCTTCACGGTACCGAATCTGTTCCGGCGCCTGTTTGGTGAGGGGGCGCTGTCTGCCGCATTTGTACCGGTGCTGGTTGAAACGCGTGAGAAAGAGGGTGATGCCGCAGCCTGGAAATTCGTTAATCGCGTCCTCTCGCTGCTGTTCACCGTTCTAACAATAATGACGCTCATCATTATCGTTGCGGTTGCGTTCATTCCCGCCGCGAGCGAAAAAACCGGCGCTGTATTCAGTCTGTTGCAAATCATGATGCCCTATATGATTTTCATCTGTCTGGCCGCCGTATCCATGGGCATCCTCAATTCGTTTCACCACTTTGCCGTACCGGCGTTCGCGCCGGGAATTCTCAATATCCTCTGGATCGGCGCACTGATTTTTTGCGTACCGTTTTTTGGAAAAACGCCGGAAGAAAAAATCCGGTTCGTTGCATGGGCCGTCCTGCTCGCCGGAGTTTTGCAATGGGCAGTTCAGTGGCCGGTGTTACGGCGCTTCGGCTGGTCACCGGAGTTCACGGCGCAATGGAATACGCCGCGCATTCGTCGCATGCTGCTGCTCATGGGACCGGCGGCGGTCGGCATGGCCGTTACGCAGGTTAATGTTATGGTTGATCGACTGCTCGCGCTGTGGATCGGGCAGGGCGCGCCGGCAGCGCTTTTCTACAGCGAACGCCTCGTCTATTTCCCGCTCGGCATCATCGCTACCGCACTCGGCACCGTCCTGCTGCCGGTCTTTTCGAAACACGCCGCCCGCGCCGACCATTCACAAATTCTGGCCGGAATCAGCGACGGACTGCGCCATCTGCTTTTTATCATGACGCCCGCCGCCGCCGGACTTTTAATCATGGCGTTTCCCATTGTTCGAATGATCTTCGAGTGGCAGGCGTTCGACTCAGCCTCAACCTGGATGACCGCTGCTGCCCTCATCTGCTATGCGCCGGGACTGGTTGTCTTCAGCCTCGCAAAAGTATTTGTACCGGCATTTTATGCACTGAAAGACACTAAAACACCGGTGCGCATCGGTGCCGGCGCAGTACTGTTGAACCTGATTCTAAATCTGATTTTCATCTTTACCCTGCCGCAAAACATCAAACACGCCGGAATCGCCGCTGCCACCGTTATCGCCGAAGCCGCGAACATTTTCTGTTTAGCATTTATTTTACAGCGCCGCATCGGCGCGCCCGACTGGCGGCGTATCATTGCAACCGCGTGGCGCTCACTCACAGCGGCAGTTCTCATGAGTGCTGTTTGCATCCTCGTTTATAACCTGCTGCCGCACGGCAGTAAACCGGCACAAATCATCTCCGTACTGCTCAGCATCGGTGCCGGCGCCGGAATGTACTTTACCGTCGGAATTTTATTCCGTATGGAAGAAATCAGAGAATTTTTAAGAGTGTTTAACAAAAGGAATAACTCATGAAAAAAACAGGCATCTCATTAATCGCATGCGTCTCATTTCTCTCATTCATCTCTGCATGCAGCAATGAAAAGGAACGAAATCCAGATCGTTCACAGCCTGACGAAATCGTCACCTATAAAACAATTGGCGATACCGAACTCACCCTGCATTTTTTCTATCCGGAAAAACATAAAACCTTTGCCAAAAAACCGGCGATCGTCTTTTTCTTCGGCGGCGGATGGATTAACGGTGCCCCCGGGCAGTTTTTCGGACAAAGCCGCGCGCTCGCTGAACTCGGCATGGTCGCCATTAATGCCGACTACCGCGTTGAAAAACGTCACGGTACATCGCCGTCCGAATGTGTTAAAGACGGGAAATCCGCTCTGCGCTGGGTTCGCAAAAATGCCGGCAATTTTGGTATCGACCCGAACCGCATTGCCGCCGGCGGCGGTTCTGCCGGCGGACATATTGCCGCCGCCACTGCGCTCGTTGAAGGCTTCAATGAAGAGGGCGAAGATATATCCGTGGACTGCCGCCCGAACGCGCTGGTTCTCTTCAATCCCGTTTTTGACAACAGCGCAGCAGGCTACGGTTACGATCGCGTTAAAAAGTACTGGCAGGAATTTTCGCCGATGCACAACATAAAACCCGGTGCGCCGCCGACACTCGTCATGCTCGGAACGCAGGATAAATTGATCCCTGTGGCTACCGCCGAAAAATACAAAGCGTTAATGGAATCTGCCGGCGCGCGTTGCGACCTTAAACTCTATGAAGATCAGCCGCATGGCTTTTTCAATAAGATTAAATACGATGAAACTCTTGCCGATACGATTGAGTTTTTAAAATCGCTCGGGTATATAAAGTAAACGACAATCTTTAACTATGAAAACAATCGGTCCACATGTGAGTGCCGGCGGCGGTGTAGCAAATGCGCCGTTGAATGCGGTTGCCGTTGGTGCAAACGCGTTCGCCTTTTTTACGAAAAATCAGCGCCAGTGGCACGCCGCACCGCTGTCTGCAGAACATATTGCCGCCTTCAAAAAAAACTGTATCGAACATGGATTTACACCGGCACAGATTCTGCCGCACAACAGTTATCTGATTAACCTCGGGCATCCTGAAGAAGACGGACTTAACAAATCGCGCACGGCGTTTATCGATGAAATGCAGCGCTGCGAACAGCTGGGGCTCGACCGGTTGAATTTTCATCCCGGCAGCCATCTGAATAAAATTTCTGAACAGGAATGTCTGGCGCGCATTGCCGAATCCATCAATATTGCGCTTGCGAAGACCAAAGGGGTTACGGCTGTCATTGAAAACACCGCCGGACAAGGTTCAAATATGGGTTATACGTTTGAACAGCTGGCCGGAATTATTGAACAGGTGAACGACAAAAACCGCGTCGGTGTTTGCATCGACACCTGTCATGCATTTGCCGCCGGTTATGACCTGCGCACAAAAAAAACCTTTCATGCGGTGTTCGACGAACTGGAAAAAACCGTCGGCCTGAACTATCTATGCGGCATGCATCTGAACGACACAAAAAAAGATATCGGCAGTAAAGTTGACCGGCACGAACTGCTCGGTCAGGGCGCATTAGGCATAGAATGTTTTAAACTCATCATGCAGGACGACCGCTTTGAAGGTGTGCCGCTTATTATGGAAACACCGGACCCGGAACGCTGGCCGGAAGAAATAAAACTGCTGCGCAGTTTTGAAAAATAAATAAGTTAAGGTGCCGAAGGAATCCAGCGATAAAATGTTCCGGGAAAAAACTTATTGTAAAACCAGTGGCAGAGAAAAATCATCGCCGTTTTTTTGAATTGTATTAGTCACGATCCGATCTGACAGTCAACTCTGTCAGGATCGCGATTTTATCAAGCTAGAGCGTGTCGTCACGAAACTTTTAGCCAGAGCGCCAGACACCGGATATGAACTGCGGCGAGGAATGATGAGAGATGTTTGGCATATCGTGTCGCGATGCCGCGCCATTGCTTGAGATGGGCAAAAGCATTTTCCACCAGATGCCGCAACTTGTACAACGCCTCATCATAGAGGCGCTGTTCTTTATGATGTTTCCGCGGCGGGATCACCGGAACGATGAATGCGTCCCGGGCTTGTTGTATGAGCGCATCCGTGTCATAGCCGCGATCGGCCAGCAGATACTGCGCATTAATCCCTTCAATCAACCGGCCTGCATGAGTACAATCCGCTTCGGTACCGCTTGTAACAAACACTCGGACCGGCATACCATGCGCATCCACGGCCACATGTATCTTGGAGTTTCGCCCCCTTTGGTGAGCCCGATGCCCTGATTACCGCCTTTGGCTCCCGCACCGTGCTGATGAACTTTCACGTGACTGGCATCAATCATCAGCCATTCATAATCCGGCTCAACCACCAACATCTCCAGCAGTTTTTCCCATAACCCTTTATCACGCCAGCGGCAGAATCGGCGATGAGTATTCTTCCAGTCGCCGTAATCCGGCGGCAGATCCCGCCACGGCGCACCCGTGCGCAAAATCCAGAAAACAGCATTGATAAATCGCCGGTTATCGCGGGCTTTACCGCCCCAGCTGCCGGCTCTGCCGGGTAGTAACGGTTCAAGCAGACTCCAGGTTTTATCTGAAATGTCGTGCCGCCGATGGGAAGGAAGAGAGTCTTGTTTCATGCATCGGTTTTATTGAAATCATTTTCCTGTGTCAATCATATCCTGTGACGACACGCTCTAGGGAATGAAATATTAGATGTGCAGCAGATGTTATTTGAAAAAAAAGGCACAATCCCAATGTTTGGCAATAAAAACACCCCTCAAGAAACAGAGAATCCTTATGTGAAAAGTTCAATTTATAATAAACGAGATTTGGTAACTGACTTCGTATTACCAAATGGATGTTTAACAATGGAGCTTATGATTTCAGCAGGAGGGTGGAATTGCGAGTTTTGGGCAAGGAGCGGGTCGATAAATGATATTTTTGATGTAGTAGCAAAAGAATTATCGACGATCTGGTCAGAAGTCCGAGAAACTGAAAGAAAAAAAGGCAGAGGCATGCTATATGCGATAAGGCGATTCGATCTCGCCACCGAGAAAGAAACAATAGCTAACTTTCTTATCAATTGTATTGAATCCATTATGACGACGGTCAATGCGACCTTGAAATAGAATTGTGAACGAACAGCGCGAAAGGATCTCTTTCGCGCCGGTTTTCTTTTTACCGATTATATTTCCTGCAAATTGAGTTCGAGGCGCTGTTTTACGGAATCGAATGTTGCACCGTCAACGGAGGCTACTTTATAGCCTTTTTTCATTAAGCGGCGGATATACATCCGGTTGTAACAAAATGCAGCGACGGTGTTGGTTGCTGTCAGAAACATTAAAAACAGCAGCGTGATCACCAGCATGCCAGCAAAATCTTTCCGGAACAGACAGACAAACGGTCCCCAGAAAATCATGGTCCATGAAAATCCGGCAGGAGCTCTGCGGGTGGTTCCGATTTCCGGATGTTTAAAATGAATTACTGCATACGCCATACCAATCTCCTTTTGTTAATGGTTGGCTCACATTCTGCCTGTTCCAGTCGGACATACAGCGTCTGGCGGAAATTTTGTGACTTAAGAAATGATTGCCACAAAAAGACATCAAATTCACAAAAACAAATCAGACTCTGAAACCAGAAAAATCCTGTTTCTCTTGTCTAAAAAATAAACCGCAGATAACACAGATATAGACAGATGATTTTTGAACAAGAATCGAAAGGCACCAAAATGAATAATCATGGCGACTTGGCGGTTAAACGCAAATTTTAATACTAAAGCATCAAGAATTTTTTGACGGGATTAACGGGATTCACAAGATAAGAAAACAAAACATCCTACTAATCCTGTTTATCCTGTCTAAAAAATAAACCGCGGATAACGCAGATATAAACAGATATTTAAAGTCTTCATTTTCGTGTCATTCGTGTGCTTCGTGGGTGATTCCCATTTTATTGTGCCTAAAAAATTCAATGTAAGACGCTGTATGTCCGGGATACGGGTTTATTCTTATGAGAAAACTAAGGATGTGATTTGATGTCTACTTTTGACGATACAATAGAAAATTTTCCCGCGCCGCCGTTTGAGTCGCTCGACCGTGCAGTGCCGCTTTGTTCAATGGATGCGTTAAAAAAACACGGTTTGCTGGAGCTGGATTATATTCAGGAACGGCTGCCGGAAATTATTTCCGGCAGGCAATATATTTATCTCCAGCAGGAACCGGAATGGCTGGTCGTGATCCTTCGGTTTGTGCGCCGGCGTTATATACGTGATGGTGAGTGGATTATTGATGACCATTGGAAGATCGATGATTTGCGTGATGCCGCCGGAAGTTTTGCCAGAATTAATCGGAATAAACTTAGAAATGCCTGCGCAAAGCGGCAAATTCCAAAAAATAAATAATCAGTGCAAAAAACGCGTGGTGCGCAAGGAACTGCATGCCCCACCTTTTTTTCTTCGCGGCTTTGCGTGGAAATTTATTTTGCCAGGAGAATTTTATCCGCAGATTACGTAGATAAAAACCGCTCAATCAACAATCTAAAATCATCGATCGGCAATGTCGTCATCCTGTTATCCGGTCAAAAACTCTACATTCCGGTGCGGCGGCGGAAATATGAATCGAGTTCACGGGGCAGGGTTTCGCGAATTTCGAGCGCGAGTGTACGGTCGACGCGGGCGCGGGCTTCTGCGAGTGTGATGTGTCCTTCGCGCGATGTTTTATCGATGACAAATCCACTGCCGGAATTTGTTTTTATTTCCACATGCAGTTTCCACCGCATAAAAACAAGGCTGTTATGTTTTAGATCGGTGTCTTCAACGATGGCACTGCCTAAAATCCGGAACACGGGCGAATTTATATTTTCTGAAAACCCGTACGAAGAGAGCACGCTGCGAATGGCGTCGCGCACACCGGCGTTGTTGAGTTCAACGGAATAAAAAATGGATTTTGCAGCGCCGGCGATAGCATTGCGCAGCGCCGGGATTTCATAAGAAAGCTGAATGCTTTGCCGTGCCGCCGGTAAAATGATTTGCAGCTGCCGGAGCAGGAGTTCGTTTTCTTCGGCTTTTTCTCCGGCGGTGCGTAAACAGGCGTAACGTTTTACGGGATCGGCAGTAATTTCTCCGGCGCTGATGAGCTGCTGAATTTCACTGTCGATGCCGGAAATTTTCTGCCGGTAAATTCCGGCGGTTTCGGCGCGCGGCAGAATGGCAACGGTGTAAACACGGCCGCGCGAGTCGGTGAATGTTTCGCCGTAACGGACATTGAGCAGAGTCTGAGCGGAGTCAATTGTTATATCGGAACGCAGTTGTGCGGTGCGGTCGATACCGCCGGAGTTTTCGGTGATATTTTCAGCAAGTGTTTCAGTGGAACGGATTTGTGATTCAAAAATGCGTGATAAACCGGCGCCGGCATTATTTTCGGCGACGCGGCGCGTGTCGCCGGAACCGACAGCAACCAGATATTTGTCCGGCGGATATATTTCTGCCGGCGCCGTGATCCAGCGCGGTGCAGGTTCTGTTTTAGATGAACAGGAAATTAAAACAAGGATTAACCACAGAGAGCACAGAGTCCGCAGAAAAACATAACCGCGGGTTGAGCAGATATAAGCGAATTTTGAATGACCCTCGAATTGCACGAATACACACGAATCCGGTTTATTTTTATTCGTGAAGATCCGTCTAATTCGTGGGAGTTTTTTTTTGAGTGTCACTTGCGCCTTCTGCGGTTAAATTAATTCAAATAAACTGATTCAATGAAGTTGAGTCCGTCACGCCGGATTTCAACACCGTTGCGCCGGTCGGTGTAAAGCAGATTACCGTTTGCACCGTAATATACAACGTCGATTTGATACAGCCCCGGCGGCAGTTCAATCTCGGCGATGTGGGCTTCTGCCGGAAAAAACCGCGAGATGCGTAAGTCGGCATTCTCAGTAACTCCAACTGCTACGCCGGCGAGCAGTCCGGCGATGAGTCCATGCGATTCTCCCCAGTGGTTTTCAACCACGTTCTGCGCCTGTGCCGCACCGATACCTTTGACAACGGTGCGCGTGACGGTTTTCAAATAGATCACCGGTTTTTGCACCGCAAATGTTTCGGCGGCGACGTTTTCGAGACTTTCGATGCGCTGCATCTGCCATCCATTTTTGCCGTTAATGTTTATAACAATGCGCCGGACATTGCTGCCGTGTTTATAAATGTACGGCAGTTGAAATTTGAACGTGTAACCCGGTTCAATGCCCGGCCAGTGGAGTGATGCAAAACCGGCGAGATTTTTGCCGTAGTCACTGTCTTCAAGCCCGGCGATAAAAATTTGATCTGCCTGTGTATGGATGTAGAGTGTGTTGGCGCGTTTTTCCGGCGCCTGTCCGGTGAAACTTAGAAAGGACACTTTAACGTTGCCGCCTGCCGCCGGCGTTAATGCGCTGGAAAACTCCGGCGCGCTGAAATTATAGACAGCCGGCTGCAGCGCCCACGCCGCGCGGATTTTTTCAATATCGATACGCGCATCATCCCACCGGTTTTCGGCACGATACAGCAGCAGGCTTAGCCAGCGTCCGAACGCCGAATTTTGAAAATGATTTTTTGCCGGCGCGAATTCTTTGTCTGTTTCGCAGGCGGTATTATATTTCTGCGCGATTTTCCAGTGCCGGTCTTCGAGAATTTTCAGTTTCTCGTCGATGCGCCGGATTTCAATGAATGCGTTATCAGCCTGGTCAAGTGCAATATAATTGAGTGCTTTGAATCCATTGATGTAAACATCTTCGTAATCGGTGCCGCGATAGGTCTGCGCGTTATCATTCAGTAAAAGTGTCGCCGCGCCGCGCGAAATGCTGACGGTGAATGCCTCTTCAATCAGCCGTTCTGCTTCTTCGAGCGATGCATTGCTTTTTTCATATTCCCCCATGTAGTGCTGCAGCAGGCCGAGATCGAGCAGATAGAGGACGCGGTCTTTTGAACGGTAGTGTGTGTGCTGACTGCGTTGAATCTGCGCCGCCGCGGCGGAGAAATCACCCTCTTCCAGCATCCGTCCAACGCTGGAATATTGTCCGCGCGAAGTCCACAACGTTCCGCAGCCGGAGGAAATAAAAATTAAAAATATAATTTTAGACAGGATGAACAGGATTGCCTGAATCTGTTTTATCCTGCTCATCCGGTCAAAAAATCCATGGGTTCAATGTATTTCGCAAGTAAAATTTTAAGCGCCGAATCTGGCGCGCTTGACGGTTTTCTTGATTTTTTTCGTGCCGATCCAGACTTTTTCATTGCTCTCGATGTTCACGATTTCAAGATCGACCTGATAAAATTTCACCTGATTGCGGCCTTCGGTATCGAGTTGCGTTTTGATGCTGCCGTTCAGCATAAAATCAGCACCGGTTTCGGCGGCGAGACGTTTTGCCGTTTCTTCAGTAGCGAACTGCTGCTGTTCAAGCCGTTCCTGCCGCAATTCGCCGCGCTCGACCGACGCTGCAACAAATTTTACTTTGCCGCTGTTCACCAGTTCGCGTTCGACGTCTTTGATAAATACGCCGGTTTCCAGATGCTCAGCACTGAGGTTGCGTATGGTGCCGACGATGACCACCGGCTTACGGCCTTTTGCAGCAGTGAAAGCAGACGCCCACGAATGTGCAAAAACTTCAGCGATCATCTGTTCAGCGACAAGACGCGAATCCGTATCGTTCCAGCGTCCGCTCAAATCAATTGTTTCATCCACACCGACGCGGCTTACTTTCGTTGCACATCCGGCAAGCAGAAGCACGCAAAGAAAAACTCTGATCATACGAAATCCGTTATTCATAATATAACCTCCTGAAGTTCTGCGCACAGTTTACAGAAAAATGAAATGTATCGCTATGGAAAACACAAAAATATACAAAAACGAATCGCGAAATAGTTTTAACTGCAAGCGTACGCTCATTTAAGTATAAGAAAAAACTGGAAGAATAGCATAAAAAGCGGCTTGGAATGAGCGACTGCAGACTACCTCTTTCTTCCACATTGGAAATCAACAAAAAACTCCGCTATTCTCACCGGAACGTTTTATAACTCAAACCTGTCGAAAAAAATTCCACGCGCAGATACTTATTTTTCCGCTTCGGAACTTCTTCCGTAATCACCTCAAACCGATACATAGATGCTTGCTGTTTTTTATCAGACAAAGTCAGCAGGAGTACGCCTTCTTTTAAAGCATAAAAGTGGAACTAATATTTGTATTCGCTGCCGCCGATAAATTCACGGAAAAGCGATTTGCCGGGAACGGCAGAATCATTCGTCCAGGCGGTGAGCGGACTGAGGAGTTCGAATACACGGCGCGCGCGGATATAGGCGTCCTGTCGCGCCGGATTATTTTTAAACTGTTCCATCGCTGCCGGGAAATAGTTAAAAAGTTTGTGTTTCAGCACCGGGATTTCGTACGGCATGGCACTGTTCACCAGAAAGTCGACCGACGCATTATACGGAATAATATATTGCAGTTCACTTTTGCGCACATAATGCCAGTGCGTAATTGTGTCTTCCGGTTTATGGCCGCGGTGCCAGCTGTCGCGAATCATGCGACGCATTAACCGGTGATCCGCCCAGCGCATAAATTCGCCGGAATCACTGCGCAGCTGTCCAAGTGTTTCGATGTAGAGTTTAAACTTATTTTCCGGCGGTACGCTGCGCGTCATATCAGCATGAAGCCCGTGCAGGCTGTCGATAAGCAGAATTTCGTGCGGTGCAAGCACAAGTTCATGAACGCCCGGCGTACGCCGTCCGGTGTGGAAATTATAATCCGGCGCACGAATGGTTTCGCCGTTTAAAAGCTGTTCAAGATGCCGGTTGATTAATTCGAGATCGAGCGCCTGCGGCGTTTCATAATCGTAGTCGCCGAATTCATCTTTCGGATGTTCCATAAGATTAAAAAAATAGTGATCCATGTTAATCGCTTTGAGCGAACAGCCTTCGCGCTGCAGCGTTTCCATCATTTTAATCGTCGTGGTGGTTTTGCCGGATGATGACGGCCCGGCAACGATGATCACGCGTATATTACCGGTTTTTGAAAGTACATTTTCAGCGGCAGCACGGCATTCGGCGGCATACCGTTCTTCGCACGCATGAACAAGCGCTGAAAAATTCCCACTGGCAATAATCCGGTTTAAACCGTCCACCGATTCGCAGCCGTGATCTAGATTCCACCGCAGCACATCGTAGATTTTTTTATATGGAACGTTGTTGAACGTTGAGAGCGCAAGATCAGTGCGGCTTTCACGCAGCTGCGCGCGCCGGTTGCGGTACGAAATATATGCGCGCGCTGTTTCGGCGTGTCCCTCTTCAATCAGTACCGTTTCAACAAGGTCCTGAATATCCTCCACTGTCGACGGCTCGGTGCCGTACATTTGGACGAGCCGGCGCTCGACAATTCCGGCGAGCTGTTCCGCGATTAAACGGTCACGGCCGCCGATGGAGGCGACCGCTTTAAAAATGGCCGTAGCAATACGGTCGCGATCATACAAAACGCGTGTTCCGTCGCGTTTAATGATCGTGTCAGGCGCCATCATAAAATTATTCCATAATGGTAGGGCGCGTTCGATGAGCGCGCTGCGGACGGATCATCGATCCGTCCCTACCGTCCCTGCTCTATAAATCCTTCGAGTTTGCGGATGCGGGTCGGGTGGCGCATTTTACGCAATGCTTTTGCTTCGATCTGGCGAATGCGTTCGCGCGTGACATTAAACCGGCGCCCAACTTCTTCGAGCGTGCGCGGATAACCATCGGCCAGACCAAAGCGCAGCGTAAGCACTTCCTGCTCGCGTTCCGTGAGCGTTTCAAGGACATCCCCGATTTTTTCGCGCAGCAGACTGAACGCCGTCATTTCCGACGGATTTTCGGCAGATTTATCTTCGATGAAATCCCCGAAGCTCGTGTCGTCACTGTCGCCGATCGGCGCTTGCAGTGAAATCGGCTGCTGCGCAATTTTCAGAATTGCACGTACGCGCTCCACCGGCAGTTCCATTTCATCCGCCAGTTCTTCCGGCGTGGCTTCACGACCGAATTCCTGCAGCAGCGTCTTCTGAATGCGCAGCAGTTTATTAATGGTTTCGATCATGTGCACCGGAATACGAATGGTGCGCGCCTGGTCGGCAATCGACCGGGTAATCGCCTGACGAATCCACCACGTTGCATAGGTGGAGAATTTATAACCGCGCCGGTATTCAAATTTTTCTACCGCTTTCATCAAGCCCATATTGCCTTCCTGAATCAGGTCAAGAAATGACAGTCCGCGGTTAGTATATTTTTTTGCAATACTTATGACGAGCCGCAGGTTTGCTTCAATCATTTCCGTTTTCGCCTGCAGTCCTTTACGCAGCCAGGTACGCAATTGCAAATGGTGTTCAAGGAACGGCTCAATTTCCATGTGCAGAATGGATTCCAGCTCTTTCAGACGTTTCTGAACTTTCTTCAGATCATCCCCGGCGGATTTCGCACGGCTCTTTTTCAGGCGGGTAATTTCCGCCAGCAATTCTTTGATTTCTTTATGATATGGATCGACCTGCGGCACGATGTCTTCGATCGCTTTCTGCTTAAATTGCAATTGCACAAAATATTCAGAAAGACGTTTTTGTGCATTGTTATAATGCTTGTCCGCCTTTTCCCGGATTTTTTTGTTCTTCGCCTTTATAGATTCGTGAAAATATTTTTCCGCCAGGCCTTTGTTGCAGTGGATGTTCTGCAGAATTTTCGGCAGTGCGGCAAAATAATCTTCACGGCAGGTTACTTCTTTATCGCTGATAATGCGGTCGAAACGCAGTTTGCCTTCTTCAATTCTGGTGATCACACTCAGATACGCGTCCGTCGCACAGCCGACACGGTTGAACAGGCGCGTCGTATGCAATTCCGCCTCTTCAATACGTTTCGAAATTTCGACTTCCTGTTCGCGCGTCAGCAGCGGAACCTGCCCCATCTGCTTAAGATACATTCGTACCGGATCGTCCAGCACGTCGCTGCGCGCGCTCTGTTTCTCGCGTTCTTCTTTCTCCAGGCGCTGTTTATATTCTTCCACCTGATCGGCGCGAATCACGTCGATTTCCATGCTCTTCAGCAGCGCGGTAACCTTTTCAACATCGTCCGGCGACACAAGATCTTCCGGCAGTGCTTCGTCAATATCCTCGTTCGTCAGAAAACCGTGTTCCGACGCCAGTGCAATCAGTTCTTTGATTTTTTCGTTACGCTCTTCGCGCTGCATCACGGAACCGGGCTCAAGAATTTCCGGCGGGGCTTCGTGGAATTCCGAATCTTCCGGATTTTCACCGGCAAATGTCGGCGCTGTAATTCGTTCCGGAACTGATATTTTTTTGTCGGATTCTTTTTTTGCGGCGGATTTTTTTACCGGTCTGGCTGCCGGCTTCTTAACTGAAACTTTTTTCTTTGCTACCGGATTCTTTTCAACTTTCTCTACCACTGCTTTTTTTGCAGAAGATTTTTTCGCCGCTGTCGCAGGCTTTCTGGCTGCTGGTTTTGCTTTAGTTTTTACCGATTTTGCAACCTTTTTCGCCGGTTTTGCTTTCGCGGATTTCACTGCCGCCTTGGTCTTTTTCTTCATTTTTTTATCCGCCATAAAACCTCCAGTTCCGGGAGTAAGGTACAAAAATCCCATTATACACAAGAAAGCCGAGGATTAGTACGCAGAATAGACCTTGAGTCAAGTTTTATATTCAAACCGCACACTTCAGGGTATTTTGTTTTCCCGGCAGTATACGCCGGGTTGTCCGTTTTTTAGTTTATCGGAGCGACTGGATTTGAACCAGCGGCCTCTACCACCCCAAGGTAGCGCTCTAGCCAGACTGAGCTACGCCCCGGCATATAAAAACGCAACAACCTAGCACGCCCCGGCGGGACGGGTCAATGGATGAATAATCCGGACATCATTTCCGGAGATCCGGCAGATCAATTCCCCTCAAAATGAATACGTCGCACCGATGCCACAGTTCCAATGCCCGGTCCAGTTTTTTTCGCCGTCTTTGCTGTTCTGTTCATTCATCACAAACAGATCCATTGAGAGCGGTTTGGCCGGTTTGAATTCTACACCAATAGAAAAACGGTTGCGAAAAAAATTGTGCTCACAAAAGTCATACATCATTTCGTCAGCAATGTACGGCTTCACGTCCAATTTCGTGAGTCCTGTTTTCGGCAGCAGTGCAAACTTCGGGCGGACTTCGGTGCTGGAATCTTTATGTGATTCGCGTGAATCGAAATAGGCCAGCCGGAAACGCGATTTCAGCTCGAGCTCCCGGACTTTCAGCGAGTTGTTTACATCCAGCAGGTAGCCGTTGGTTGTTTTCCAGTCGCCGGCATCGTTTTTTGAACGCTGATGACGATAGATCGGAACAATATTCCAGTTTTTACTGAGCTTATACCCAGCCGAAAAGTCGGTTTCACTGTAATAAAACTCCCCGTCGCGCCAGCGAAACTGCTGCGAAACCCGTAAGGAAAATTCATCATCAATTTTCCATGAAACCGCCGGCGTAACCCAATATTGATCGTTTTCATCCGCAAACACATTCAGTACGGTGGCAGTGCTCAACACTGTTCCGGCAATCAAAAATTTATATCGCATGATCCCTCTTCCCGGTAAAAATTTCATCCAAATTTAAGGTTGTATATCATTTTTAAAGCGGTTTCACCGGAATTAAAATTCTTGTCTGTGCACCGGAATTTGTCCACGCTTCCGGCAGTCACTAAATAAAGGAGATGTATTATGACATTTTTCAAGGAGTTTAAGCAGTTCGCAATGCGCGGTAATGTAGTGGACATGGCCATCGGTGTCGTCATTGGCGGCGCATTCGGCAAGATCGTTTCGTCGCTCGTCGCAGATGTTATTATGCCGCCGCTCGGCATGGCGCTCGGCAGAGTAAATTTTGCGGAACTTGCGATAACACTTCATCCGGCAACAGAAGAGGCTGCCGCCGTTGTCATCAGCTATGGGAAATTCATTCAGGCGTGTGTCGACTTTACCATCATCGCATTTGCAATTTTCCTGATGATTAAACTGATTAATTCTATGAAGAAAAAAGAAGAGGCCGCACCGGCGGCACCGCCGGCACCGACCAACGAAGAAGTTCTGCTGACCGAAATCCGCGATATTCTGAAACAGAAATGATCCGCTATGTAACGGGTAATGTGTAAATTCCTGAGTTACACATTACCCGTTATTTATTTACTTTATCGGCCATTTCCAGTTTAATTTTGACTATGAAAAAGTTCTTATTCATCGCGCTTGCAATGCTCGTTGTCCTTATTGTTCTGAGCGTTGTCGGGCTGCAGGTTTTCCTGATGCGCGGTCTCACGCCGCTGCTGAACACCAAAATTTTTCCGGCGGTGAAGGACACATACGGACTCGAGGCATCCATTTCCGGCGCGGCGGTGAATCTGTTTAGAGGAACCGTAACCCTCGAAAACTTCGAACTCCGCAACCTCGACGGCTATACTGAACCGCATCTGCTCACGTTCGACCGTTGCCACGCTGCGATTGATCTCTTTTCGCTGTTGCGCCGTGATCCGGTTGTCATCAAAAAGATTGAAGCGCTCGGTGCAGTGCTGACAGTGGAAAAAAACGCCGGCGGAACAATCAACGTGGAGCAGCTTATCGCTGTGTTTCAACCGGAAGAAACGCCGGTGCTTGAGCCGGCGGCGATTGCGCCTGTGGTGGAAAGGCCGGCGCCAGTAGCTCCGGCAGAAGTCTCTATTGTTGAGGAGCCGCTGCCGGTGACTATTCCGTTGCATATTCAGAACATCATTGCTGAAATCCAAATCCGCGCCGTGAATTTCGTAGAGGAGGAGATCAGTTTAAATACACGCTTTACCGCAGGGAATATTTTCACCGTTCCGGCGGAAGATCAGCCCGATACACTGATTGTACTGCGCGGCGCGCTCACAAAAAATAAACAGGCTTACGTTACCGACCTCAACGCATTCGTCCAACCGCTCACTGATCCTGAAAAACCAAGCTTCAATGCCGCCGGTAGTGTCATCGATATTGATGCCGAATGGCTGGACAGCCTGCTCAAAAAGAACAGAGCTGAATGCAGCTCTTTTTCCATCAAGCCGTCCATTACCTGCCGCGCCGGGGTTCTCGACGGCTCACGCATTGAGTTTTCAATGAATGATCTCAATGTGCAAGGTGCAGAAATCGGTGCACTTACACTCAACGTACCACTTTCCGGAACAGTGCAAAACCCGGTATTTGAGTTCGGTGGCGCACTGCGGTCCGTCTTTTCCGAGCAGTCGCTCAGTATCGGCAAGACACTGCTGAAAAGCAGTCTGACGAACAATGTTAAAGAGCTGTCCGATGCGCCGGAAACTCAAAAACTAATCGAGCAAATACTTCCCGGGCAAACCGGCAACGCCGCGACCAATCGTGGTGAAGTCATCGGCGGCGCCATCGCCGAACAGCTCGAAAAAAATGTTAAAGAGCTTCAAGGCAACGAAGAAGTAAAAGACGCCATTAAAAAACTCGGTACATCCATTTTTGGGAAATAATGAGTGTTTTCTATAGTTTATTAATCCCCGTACTCTTCTCATATCTCATCGGCTCCATTCCGGTCGGGCTGCTGCTGGGGAAGACGCAGGGCAAAGATATCCGGCGGCTTGGCAGCGGGAATATCGGCGCAACGAATGTACTGCGCTGTCTCGGCAAACCGCTCGGCATCGCCTGTTTTATTCTTGATGTACTGAAAGGCTTTGTGCCGGCATTTTTTTTCTGGCGTATCGTCGGCGGAATTTCACCGGATTTCGGAATTCTATTCGGCGCGGCGGCGATCATCGGACACAACTTTCCGGTTTTCCTTAAATTTAAAGGCGGTAAAGGCGTGGCCACCAGCGCCGGCGTACTGCTCGGTGTTGCGCCGCTTGCGGTGGTCATCGGACTCGTCACCTGGATTATTGCATTCAAACTTTCCGGTTATGTTTCACTAGGCTCAATCATCGCTGCCATTGCGGTCGTCATCGCCAGCTGGGTTCATCCAAATTATACACTCGCAGTGCAAATTGCGTTAACTCTGCTCGGTGCCCTTTCCATTTGGCGTCATCGTTCAAATATTGTCCGCTTAAAAAATGGAACGGAGAATCGATTTAAAAAAGGCACAAAGGCATCGGGCACAGAGGCACAAAGTTTATGAACACGTTTGTCATTGGCAGCGGCGGCTGGGGAACAGCGCTTGGAATAGTACTTGCCGGCAACGGGCATCAGGTAAAAATCTGGGGCCCGATCGAAGAAGAAATTCAATCTATCCGCATCACCGGAGAAAATTCCATTTATCTGCCCGGCGTAAAAATTCCGCCGGCGATCCAGTGGACATCTGCCGCCGCCGGCGCTGCAACTGCTGATCTGATTGTTGTGGTTGTCCCGTCACGTTTTTTCCGTACAACGCTCGAAATTTTCAAACCGTTTCTCAAACCGGATACTGCAATCGTCAGCGCCACCAAAGGACTCGACGAAAAAACGCATCAGCGCATGAGTGAGGTTGCTCAAGAAATTCTGCACCGTGACGTCGCCGTGCTGTCCGGGCCTAGTCATGCCGAAGAGGTTGCACGCAATGTTCCGACCGCCGTTACCACTGCCGGTACGAATGCAGCACTGATTCAGAAAGCATTTTCCGGCGCGCATTTCCGTGTGTATACGTCCGACGACATGATCGGTGTTGAACTCGGCGGCGCATTGAAAAACATTATCGCCGTCGCCGCCGGAATTCTCGACGGCATGGGACTCGGCGATAATTCAAAAGCGGCGCTAATGACGCGCGGGCTCGCAGAAATTGCCCGGCTCGGGGTTGCGCTGGGCGCAAAACCGGAAACATTTTCGGGACTCAGCGGAATCGGTGATTTAATTGTCACCTGCGCCAGCCGGCACAGCCGCAACCGTTCTGTTGGCGAACGGCTGGGCCGGGGCGAAAAACTATCCGATATTATGGCCGGCATGAAACAGGTTGCCGAAGGAATATGGAACGCTGCTGCCGCGCGCGACCTTGCCAACGCACTCGGGATTGATATGCCGATCACTACCGAAGTCTGCGCTATTGTAGAAACCGGCAAAGATCCCTGTGCCGCACTCAAAGACTTAATGGCCCGTGATTTGAAGCCGGAATAACGGGCATTGCCGATTGACAGCTGATGGCTCAGATTTTTTACAATTAGATGTTTAGTTCCACAGTGTACTGGAGTGATGTATAACCAGCTCTGGATGGATGAATTATGGGACAGATAGTACAAGGGTGCGCCCGTACGACTGAGACGATGCGTCGAACGATACAACATCGTCAAGAGGGCCTGAATGGTCTGGCGCGGAGGCACGGTATTAACCCGAAAACTGCAGCGAAACGGCGACAGCGCACAACGACAAGATGTCCCATGGGGCCTGGGCAACCCCGGTCACAAGAGCTCATCCAGGCCGTTTCTTATACTATCCACACCGTATTAACGGATAACGGAACCCGGTTTACCCCGCCGGGGAACCGACGGTCTGCAACAGCGGATATCAAGCAGGTCATGGATTGCGGAAGTCCTTTTCGCGCACATGCCTTTGAACTGTCTTGTGCCCGAAACAATGCAGATCACCGGCTGACCCAACCCAACCATCCCTGGACAAACGGACGGGTTGAGCGGATGAACCGGACGTTGAAAGAAGCACTGGTGAAGCGTTATCACCACGGAACTCATGATCAGCTGAAAGAACATGTACAGACCTTTTTGATGGCCTATAATTTCGCCAAACGGCTCAAAGCATTACGCGGTCTTACATATCTGCAACATCTGGACTTCTGATCCGGATCGCTTTAAGTTTGATCCGTTCCATTACACTGTGGGATTAAATATCTAATGGGTGTTCGCGGGGCGTAATAATTTTTTAAATACCGCTTTCATCCTGCACATTTCATATCTCATACTTCCCGAATGGCGCAGTATAAATATCTTTTCGGCCCGGTTCCGTCGCGGCGGTTCAGACGGTCGCTGGGAATTGATCTTACGCCCTTCAAAACATGTTCGTTTAACTGCATGTTCTGTCAGTGCGGTACGACGACAAAGCTGACGGCCGAACGCGCAGAATTTTTTCCGCTGGCGGATATTTGCGCTGAAATTTCTGACTGGCTGAAACATGACGGCATTGCGGATGTGATCACGTTCGCCGGTTCCGGCGAACCGACGTTGTACAGCCGTCTCGGCGAACTGATTGCTTTTATCAAAGAAAAAACGACGATTCCGGTGATTCTTCTGTCGAACGGCACGCTGCTTCATCGCGCCGATGTTCGTGCGGAAACGGCACTGGCGGATATTGTGAAGATCAGTTTAAGCGCGTGGGATGAAGAGTCGTTCCGGCGCGTGAACGGCCCGGCGCCGGAAATTTCATTTGATCAATTTATGGCCGGCGCAAAGCAATTCCGGCGCGAATTTTCCGGCGAACTGCGGCTGGAGGTTTTTCTGATGGACGGTGTAAATTCCGCGCCGGAACAGGTGAAAAAAATTGCGGCAACGGCAGAAGAGATTATGCCGGATAAAATTCAGCTGAATACGGCGGTGCGGCCGGTCGCCGATCCGGCGGCGCGCGCGGTGGATGAAAAAACATTGGAATCGTTTTGTGAGTTGTTTACGCCGCACGCCGAAATTATTGCGGCATTTGGCAGGGCCGACGTGACGCCGCCATCCGGAATCGGCAGGGACGGCAGTCCCTTGCCGTCCGCAAAAAATTGCGGCGCTCAAGGGACTGAGCGCCCTGCCTTATCGGAATTAATCGAACTAATCCGCCGGCACCCGTCGACGGCAGCGCAGCTGGCGTTGATCACCGGCGCGCCGGCAAATGAAATTAAAATCGCGCTGCAACCACTGGTTGCTTCCGGTGAACTGACGGCGGAACAGATTTCCGGCGAAGTGTTTTACCGCTAAAAATTTCCACCGCGGATTAAGCGGATTCAGGGATTAGGCACGAGGCATCGAATGAAAATGGAGGAACGCCGGCATTTGCGGTGGAGCAGAGATTCCTGTCTGCCCCACCAAAAATTCATTATTCCACCGTTCCAATATTCCAGCCAAAAATGTCTTGCGCCGGCACCGGCATTTATGGTTTAAAAAGCGGCTCTTTTAGAAGGAACAGCGAAAATGAAAAAAACAATTCATCCTGAATATATTGAAGCAGAAGTTGCCTGCGCCTGCGGCAATGTACTGAAAACGCGTTCGACTGTGAAGGGTATGAATGTGAACCTCTGCTCTGCCTGTCACCCGTTTTTTACCGGACAGGCAAAATTTGTGGATACTGAAGGTCGCGTCGACCGCTTCCGCAAACGCTACGGCGGCAAGTAACCCATCCTCTGAAAAGACCGGATTTCTTCGCGAAGTCCGGTCTTTTTGTGTCCTGATATGATTGATAACACTTATCTTAAAAATCTGCGAAACCGTATTTCCGGACTTGAAACGGAAATGTCGGCGCCGGGTGTGGCGTCAAATCCGCAGAAAATGCAGGAACTGATGCGCAGCTATTCGCATCAGAAAAAAATTGCCGCCGCCGCAGAAGTATTTGTACGGCTGAAAGATTCCGCCAACGAAAGCCGCGCGATTCTGGACGATGCAAATGCCGATCCGGAACTGCGCGAAATGGCGGAAGCGGAACTTGCCGAAACGGAAGAAAAATTGCCGGCGGCGGAAAAAGAGGTGATGATTGCCCTGCTCCCGCCGGATCCGTCGGACGCCAAAGGCGTGATTATGGAAATCCGCGCCGGCACCGGCGGCGACGAAGCCGCGATTTTCGCCGGCGACCTGTACCGCATGTACAGCCGTTATGCCGAAAACAGCGGCATGAAAATCTCGCTGCTCGATATCAGCCCGGCAGAAGCCGGCGGCTATAAAGAGATCGTTTTTTCTGTTGAAGGCGAAATGGTTTATAAGCAGATGAAATATGAAAGCGGTACGCACCGCGTGCAGCGCGTGCCGGAAACCGAAACACAGGGGCGGATTCATACATCCGCCGCCACCGTTGCCGTGCTCGCCGAAGCCGAAGAGGTTGATGTTGAAATTAAAAACGAAGAGTTGAAAATCGACACTTATCGCGCCAGCGGCGCCGGCGGGCAGCATGTGAACACCACCGATTCCGCGATCCGCATCACACATATTCCCACCGGCACCGTTGTGCAGTGTCAGGACGAACGTTCGCAGCACAAAAATAAAGCCAAAGCTCTGCGCGTTCTGCGTGCCAAGCTGTTTGAAGTTCAGCAGCAGCAGATTGAATCCGAACAGGCGGCTGCACGCCGGTCACAGGTCGGTTCCGGCGACCGCAGCGAAAAAATCCGCACATACAATTATCCGCAAAACCGCGTAACGGATCACCGGATTAATTTAACACTCTACAAACTCGACCGGATTATGGAAGGCGATCTGGACGAACTGCTCACCGCACTTTACGACCACGACATCGAATTGAAAATCAAAGTGCAGACCGAAAAATAATTTTAGAATGCAGCGCTAAAGCGAAACATATCGCCGGTTTAACAATAGTGGCGCAACGGATACCTCTTTATCACCGCACGCCAATGCTTCGCTCACATCGCGACGAAAAAGAAGATTCCGAAAAAATGACACAGGCTGCCGGCAAAAACGAACAGATGCCAGATCGCGTGCGCGAACGGCATGCGCTGCCAGATATAAAAGATGACGCCGAGGGTATACAGCAGTCCGCCGAGTGCCAGCCACATAATTCCGGCGGCGGGCAGAATTTTAATCAACGGAACCACTGCCACTGCAACCATCCAGCCCATGGCCAGATACGTTAATGTGGAAAATATTTTCCACCGGCTGATGAACAGCGCCTGAAAAATTATCCCGGTCAATGCCAGTCCCCAGATCACGCCGAACAGCGACCACCCCAGTCCGCCGCGCAACGGAACCAGCAGATACAGCGTATATGTTCCGGCGATCAGCAGGTAAATTGCACCATGATCAATAATATTCAAAATCCGGCGAATATGCGGAATATGGATGCTGTGATACAGCGTCGACGCCAGATAAAGAATCACCAGCATCGCACCATAAATTGAACAGCTTACAATTTCCCAGGCGCCTTTGCGCAAACTCGCGAAAACAGTCAGCAAAACCAAACAGGCAATGCTGACGCCCAACGCGACCCCGTGTGTAATTGCATTTGCCAGATGCTCTGCCACCGTTTCTTTGCGTTCGTCGGTTTTTATTAATTCTTGATTCATGCCGCCATTTTTTTCGTCAACTTCATGCAGACTCACGCACAACAAGTCTGCCAGACAGATAAACACTTTTGAGCGGTTCCGGCTTGAGAATGTGCTGAAATGCGCGCTGCACCATTTGGGTAATTGGCTGCTGAATGGTGGTGAGTGCCGGTATGAATTGCGCCGCAGCGGGAATATCGTCAAAGCCGGTAACGCAAATCTGTTGCGGAACGGAAATGCCAGCGGCGATGAGTTCGTGAATGAGTCCCATGGCGAATTGATCATTAATACAAACCACGGCGCAGTTTTCCGGCAGCGGTTTCTGCCGGATTTTTTCAACCGCAGATTCTCCGGCACTAAAGGGTTCGCAATCCGCCGGCGGCAGACTGCCGGTTTGTATTCCGGCGGCTTTGGCGGCGGCGGTAAGCGCATCGCAACGCAGCCGGTGTACGGGCAGGTTATCTTCCGGACAGATGATTTTTTTTATCCGGCGTGTTTTTAAATGCGTAATTAACTGTTGTGCTGCGTCAGTTTCGTCGATAGCAACGCGCAGGCTGTGTTCATTTCCGGCACCGTGTCCGATGCGCGCGACAGGAAACTTTTTAAAATCGTTCAGCCACGGCGCGTTCATGTCAGAGCCGAGAATAATCAGCCCGTCGATGAAATGTTTGTGCAGCGGCTGAAGATCCTGTTCGGTTGGAACACGATTGAGGAATCCGGCGAGGACAAGTGAATAGTTATGCCGGTGCGCTTCAGTTTGAATCTGACGAATGAGTGCGCCGAAAAACGGATCGTTAAAATCATACACTGCGACGCCGACGGTGCGCGTCGGCTTGCCTTTCAGCGAAAGAGCGGCGGCGCTTGGAACGTAGCCCATTTCAGCGGCGGTTTTCAGAACTCTCTGAATCGTCGCCGGGGTAATGCCGATTTCTTCAGCTTTGCCGGAAAGCACGCGCGATACGAGCGCAATAGAAACGCCGAGTTTTTCTGCTATCTGTTTCTGACTGACTTTTGCCATAGTCCGGCAACGATGCCGTAAATATCTCTGTAACGCAAGTTTCGGCTTGAAAAGTGCATCGAAAAATTATTTTCTCAAAGCATTGAGAAAACCAAAGGATCCTCGATGAAAACGCCGTTCATGAATAAAGATTTCTTGCTGCAGTCTAAAACCGCGCGCCGGCTTTATCACGAACATGCCGCCGGGATGCCGATTTTTGATTACCACTGCCATTTGTCACCGCAGGAAATCGCTGAAGATAAACGCTATGACAATCTCGGCGAAGTATGGCTCGCCGGCGATCATTATAAATGGCGTGCGATGCGTACGAACGGCGTGAGCGAGGAATTCTGTACCGGCGCAAAACCGTGGCGCACAAAATTCCAACAATGGGCGGAGACTGTTCCGCAAACCATTCGCAATCCGCTGTATCACTGGACGCATCTGGAACTGCAGCGCTATTTCGGAATTCACACGGTGCTGAATGAAAAAACGGCGGACAAAATTTATGAGCAGGCGACTGCAATGCTGCGTACACCGGAATTCTCGGCGCGCAATCTGATGCGCCGGATGAATGTAAAAGTGGTTTGTACAACTGACGATCCGGTGGATTCACTCAAATATCATCAACAGCTTGCCGGCGAAAAATTTGAAATCCGCGTTCTGCCGACGTTCCGTCCGGACAAAGCGATGAATCTGAACAGTACATGGCCGGCGTATATAAAAACGCTGGCGGAAATTTCGGGCATTCATATACACGATTTTGAGTCGCTGATTGCGGCGATTGAAACCCGGCACGCATTTTTTCATTCGGCCGGCTGCCGGCTTTCAGATCACGGCGTGGCATATATACCGGATGCTTCAGCGACACCGGCGGAATTAAATGCAATTTTTAAAACAGCATTTGCCGGCGGCGGAATCAGCCTGCCGGAATGTGAACAGTTTGAAGCGGCATTTTTATATGAGGTTGGAAAAATGAATCACGCGCGCGGCTGGGTCCAGCAATTCCATGTCGGCGCCTTTCGGAATAATAACAGCCGTCTGCTTGCAAAGCTCGGGCCGGATACCGGTTTTGATTCAATCGGTGATTTCCGGCAGGGACCGGGATTGGCTCGCCTGCTCGACCGGCTCGACAATTCCGATCAGCTCGCGAAAACCATTCTGTATAATATTCATCCCGGTGATAACGAACTGATGGCGACGCTCGCCGGATGTTTTCAGGACGGTTCATGCCCCGGGAAAATTCAGTTCGGTTCGGGCTGGTGGTTTCTGGATCAGAAAGACGGAATGGAAAAGCAGATGAACGCGCTGTCGGCGCTCGGACTGCTCAGCCGGTTTGTCGGTATGCTGACGGATTCGCGCAGTTTTCTTTCCTATCCGCGGCATGAATATTTCCGGCGCATTCTCTGCAACCTGATTGGGCGCGAGGTGGAAAACGGAGAAATTCCGGCGGATATGGGGCTGCTCGGAACAATGGTTGAGAACATCAGTTTTAATAATGCGAAAGAATATTTTAATGTTCTATAGCGGAAAGACCCATGGACGTCGCGGATGAGAATAAAACCACAGAGTTCACGGAGATTCGAAGAATACCTGCTCTGCACCTCCGATCTCTGTGGTTGAAATTTGTTTCGTGCTTGGGTCTTTTGCTTCGATTCGAAATAAAAAAGTGGAGCAGGGTTTTGCGAATGCAACACTGCAAAGCGGCAATTTTCAGATGAAGTATTAACGGAGATGAACATGTCAGAAAAAGTTGTTTATACATTAGGATGCGGCGACCGGTTCGGTCATCAGGGCAAAGCGCAGCTGGCCGCTTATATTGAGGCGGGGAAAAAAGGCGTACAGGTTTTTCCGGTGTGGAATAAATCCAACCGGGAACACAAAACAGTGCATACAGAACCGGCATCGCTGCGCGTTGAAGCGGATGCCGCAGTGCAAGCATTGAATTGGCATGCGCCGTATTTTGTGGATGCAGATCATATTTCGCTGGCGAATGTTGACGGCTTTATTGACGCGTCCGATTTTTTCACGCTCGACGTAGCAGGAGAAATCGGAAAACCGGCGGCGCAAAATGATATTGATTCATTTGTTGCCGCAATGCAGAAATTTTCCGGCGCTATCGAGCTGCCGGGATTGAATGAAAAACTCTCGGTGACGTCGGATGAGCTTCGCCGCATTGCCGAACACTATTTGCATGCCGTGCAGGAAGCCGGACGGATTTACCGGCACATTGCAGCGAAAAAATCCGGCGCGTTTGCCGTTGAAGTTTCGATGGACGAAACGGACGCGCCGCAAACACCGCTGGAAATGCTGTTTATTCTGGCGATGATTGCGCAGGAAAAAATCCCGGTGGACACCATCGCGCCGAAATTCAGCGGACGGTTTAATAAAGGCGTCGATTATGCCGGTGATGTGGCGCAGTTCGAAAAAGAGTTTGAACAGGATGTGGCGGTACTGCGGTTTGCGGCGGAGCAGTTCGGCTTGAAAAACACGCTGCGGTTGAGCGTTCATTCCGGCAGCGACAAATTTGCCATTTATCCGGCGATGAACCGCATCATAAAAAAATATAATGCCGGACTGCATGTAAAAACCGCCGGCACCACCTGGCTCGAAGAAGTCATTGGACTCGCCGAGGCCGACGGCGACGGATTGGACGTAGCGAAAAAAATCTATGCGAATGCGCTTGGCCGTTACGATGAACTCGCCGCACCGTATGCCACCGTGATTGATATTGATCCGGCAAAACTTCCGCCGGTTGAAACTGTGAACAGCTGGAGCAGCGGACAGTTCGTGAATGCACTGCGGCATGAACAAAACTGTTCGGAATATAATCCAAGTTTGCGGCAGTTAATCCACGTTGCCTATAAAGTTGCTTATGAACTCGGCGATGAATTTTTTAGCGCGCTCGAAAAACACGCAGATATTGTCAACCGCAACGTAACACATAATCTGTTGAACCGCCATCTTCTGCCTGTATTCGGTTAAAAAACACACACAAGCAGGCATAAAACGAGAGTCAAACAAAGACACGGCCGGTGTTTATATCCCGAGGTACGGTCAAAATATGATCCGCGAATTCAATTTTTAAAATGTTCGAACGCCTTGCGTTCCAGTGGTTCACCGGCAAGGGTTAAAATTTCCGGTGCAGCGGTTACAGTTCCGATGCGATGGAATTTGTGTTCGAGTTCGTGGAGGCAATCAAAATCAAACCGATCGGCTTCGTCGCCGCGCACGGTGAAAAGCAGCTCAAAATCTTCACCGTCATAGAGCGCCTGTTCGAGTGTCCCGTTTAACGGAATTTGCGCCGGAATCAGATCTGCGCCGCTGCCGGAAGCTTTTAGAATATGACGGATATCAGTGGCAAGTCCGTCGCTGATATCAATCATTGCGCGCGCATAACCGGACTGCCGGAGCCATTTGCCCTCTTTGACGCGCGGCGTAAATGTCAGATGTTTACCGGTATTCAGCGAATCGCCCAGTGCGCCGGTAACATAAATCGCATCGCCGGCGCGTGCGCCGGAACGGAACACGGCTTTATCTTTCGGCACGCATCCGGCGCCGAAGACGTGCAGTTCAAGCGCCGGTCCCTGCGCGAGATCGCCGCCGGCGAGTTCAACGGAAAATTGCGCGCAAACATCATGTACGCCGGAATATATTTTTTTGAGCGTTTCGAAATTCTGTTCCGGCGGAGCCACCGCGTTGATGAGCAGATATTGCGGATCGGCACCCATCGCCGCAAAATCGCTGAACACGCGCGCAGCGGCTTTCCAGCCGATCTGTTCCGGCGGCGCAGCGGCTGTAAAATGAATTCCGGCGATGAGCGGGTCGGAGGTTAACACCAAATCATACGGCGCGCCGGCAAACGGCAGCACGGCGCAGTCATCGCCGGCGGCTTTCAGATTTGCAGTCAGTGCGGCAATTGCGTTATGCTCTCCAAGGTCTTTTAATGTTTTCATGCACCGATACAACCATTTAAACCCGCCGGCGTAAACCGCTTTCATTATCCGTGGGTGGATTTCATCCCCGGCATTTCTTCATTAGATTTGCAGTGCACACGATGGTTGCATTATAGTTTTCCTGTTCTTTTAACGATATATGTAAATCATTCATTCAGGATTCGGATATGAATAAGAGGGTTTTAGTTACCGGCGGCGCGGGATTTCTCGGCATTAATCTGATTCGCCATCTGATACACCAGGGTGTCACCGATATCGTCTCGCTCGATTTTGCGGAGTTTGACTATCCGGAGCGCGACCGTGTGAACGTGATTACCGGCGACATCCGCGACAAAGCCGCAGTGAAAGCAGCGATGCAGGGCGTGCAATGGGTGATTCACACCGCCGCTGCACTGCCGCTTTACACCAAAGAAGCAATTTTTTCGACGGATATTGAAGGCACGCAAAACCTGCTCGAAGAAGCATATCACCAGAATGTCGAACGCTTCGTGCATATCTCATCGACAGCGGTTTACGGCATCCCCGACCATCATCCGCTGCGTGAAGATGATCAACTGATCGGCGTCGGACCGTACGGCATCGCCAAAATCGAAGCAGAAAAGGTCTGCCTTGAATATCGCGAAAAAGGTATGTGTATTCCGATTATCCGCCCGAAATCATTTATCGGCCCGGAACGTCTCGGTGTCTTTGCATTATTCTACGACTGGGCAAAAGACGGCAAAAACTTCCCGATGATCGGCAGCGGCAAAAACCGGTATCAACTGCTCGATGTTGAAGATTTGTGCGCATCAGTTTATCTCTGCCTGATCAAGGACAAAGATACAGTCAACGATATTTTCAATGTGGGCGCCACCGATTTTACCACGATGAAAGAAGACTATCAGGCCGTGCTCGACCGCGCCGGTTTCGGGAAAAAGATCATCGGATTTCCAGCGAAACCGCTGATCTGGACGCTGCGCATTCTGGAATTTTTCAAACTGTCGCCGCTTTATAAATGGGTTTATGAAACCGCATGCGAAGACTCGTTTGTTTCCACTGAAAAAATTGAAACGCAGCTGCAGTTTTTTCCGGAATATTCCAATCAGCAGGCGCTCGTGCGAAACTATGAGTGGTATCTTGCCAACCTGCACTCGTTCGAAAACAAAGGCGGCGTTTCACATCGCGTCCCGTGGAAACAGGGCATTCTTAAATTTTTTAAACTGTTTTTCTAATTTTGCCGGCGGTTACAGATTTTCAATCCGGCGGATGATGGAGCGGATGATGGTTAGATACAGTTCATCTTTGAGGACGAGGTCTTCAATGCCGGCGTCGATGCTGGGATTGTCATTCACTTCGATGACATAAATTTTCCCGTCAATCTCTTTCAGGTCAACGCCGTACAGTCCGTCGCCCATCAGGTTGGCGGCTTTCAGCGCGGTTTGCACCACTGCCGCCGGCGCGTCTTCCACCCGGAGTGTTTCAGTGTTGCCGAAACGGTTGCCGTTTGTGCCGGACCAGTTGCAAATCTGCCAGTGGCCGCGCGCCATATAATATTTACAAACGTAAAGCGGCCGGCGGTCGAGAATGCCGACGCGCCAGTCAAACTCCGATTGCATGAATTCCTGCGCAATGATCAGGTCGGACTTTTCAAACAGCATTTCGAGCTTCTGACGGAATTCGATTTCGTCGTTGGCTTTGGTAACACCTTTTGAAAACGCGCTGTCAGGCTGTTTTAAAACGCACGGCAGCGTGACTCCCGGCAGTATCGGAATTTTTTTCAGACAGTCTTTTTGCAAGATGACGGTTTTGGGCGCCGGAACTTTGGCGAGCGCAAGCCGTTCAGCGAGATAGACTTTATTCGCGCAGCGCAGAATCGAAAATGGATCATCAATCACAGCCAGCCCTTCAGCAAATGCTTTGCGCGAAAAACGGTAGGTGTGGTGATTCACCGCAGTGGTTTCACGAATGAACAGCGCATCAAATTCCGGCAGACGGTTGTAATCTTCTTTGGTGATAAATTCAGTATAAACATTCAGTTCATCGGCGGCGTCCTGAAATTTTTTCAGCGCGCGTTTAGACGACGGCGCAGAGCTCCCTTCCTCCGGATTCACCAGAATCGCGAGATCGTATGCGTACTGCTGAATTTCAGTTTTGTGAAACCGTTTGCGCGAAAAATAACGCCGTGCAAATTCAGAAAGATGGGGCCGGTCGGTTTCCAATACACCGCCGAGCGACAGCGGTGCGAGCTGCTGAATCAACCATTTTTCGCTGCAGGCAAACGTCACCTTCAAAAGCGGGGATTCAAACAGATTATACAACGCACGGCCGATATAACGGTATTCCGGTTGTACCGTCTGCCCGAAATACACATACAATGTGAATTCCTTTGCCGGTACTTTTGCCAGCGTTTTCTGGATCAGTTCATCGATATCTTCAGCGATGGTCCGCACAATGGTTTGCGACTTAAAATCCTGCATTGTCGTCACGCTTGGAATCGCGCGATGGTCGCGTGCCGCCGCCAGCAACGAAACATAATAGCCGACGGACTGATAACGGTATGACCGGCATAAATTAAAAACACGGGCGTTTTTCATCGTTGCATAGCGCGTATCCGTCAAATACGCCTTCGCAGAGACAATCTCAACTTCCTCAATATCAAATTGCCAGTGCGCCGGGTTGTTCAGAATAATCAAATTATGCACGGCCATATACCAGCTCTCTTTCCGGCGCGGTTTCCAGTGTCAAGCGCATGCGCACCGCAGCGCGTCCTGGCGCATAATAATCTTTTAAAACGCAACCGGTTTCGAAGCCGAACGACTCATACCAGCGGATCAGCCGCCGGTTGCGCCGGTCGGCTTCCAGGCTGACGGCGTTCCGGTTGCGCCGGCGCGCAACGGTAATTGCACGGTGAATTAATTTTTTTCCAATTCCGCTGCCGCGAAACGCCGGCAGAACAGCGATTGAATAGATGCGAACGGTGCGCATGTGAATGTGCAATGTCATCGCACCGGCAATCTGCCGCACGCCGCCGGTTTTTGTCACGGCAATCAGAACCTCCTGCGCCGGACTGTGCAGACTGTGTTGTAATGCGCGCCGCGAACTGCGCCGGGATGCTGTAAAACAGCGGTTTTCAACGGATTCAAGTGCCGGCAGATCTGCCGGCACTGCGGAACGGATTGTCAGAGTGTCCATGCGCCTTTCATAAATTTTTGAACGCTACTACTCCTTTGCCGGAGCGCTGGCAACAGGAATCTTTATGCCGGCATAAAAAAGTTGTTTTGCTGACGAATGGAGATCAATCAATCGTGTTTTCCGGACAAAGCCGGCGTAAGATTTTTCTATCTGTATGTTATCGATATCTGCTAACGTGGCGGTATGAGTACACTGCGCGTTTTGATGGTCGCTGCCGAAAATGACGGCATTGCCAACTGCAAAGTCGGCGGGATTGCCGATGTGATCCGCGACATTCCGGCGGCGCTCACGAAGGAAGGCTGCTGCGTTTCAGTGGTTACACCCTCGTACGGTTATTTGCATGAAGCCGCCGGCGCGGTAAAAATGGCAGATATCCGTTTCTATTTTGCCGGTCAATTTGAAACCGCGACGCTGTATCGTGTCCGCCCGAAAAGTGACGCGTTCAATCAGTCCGGGCATTTCGTTATCGACCATCCCGGATTTCTGCACCGGAACTCTGCCGGACAGCCGGTGATCTACAGCGATGATCCGCCCTCACGCCCGTTCTGTACCGATGCAACCAAATTTGCCCGCTTCTGCACCGCCGCCGCAACGGCAGTGAATGAAACCCTTTGCGGCGAGTTGAATATTCTGCATCTGCACGACTGGCACGCCGCATTTCTGCTGATCCTGAGGAAATACAGCTCAGAATTTGCTGCGCTGCAAAACCTGCGCACCGTCTACACCATTCATAATCTTGCGCTGCAGGGCATCCGTCCGGTTGCCGGCGATCTGTCGTCGCTCCGGCACTGGTTTCCTGGTCTGTTTCCCGGCGATAGAATTCCGGCGGAGCTGCTCGACCCGCGCTGGACCGACTGCATCAATCCCATGGCCATTGGAATCCGGCTGGCTGACGCCGTGCACGCCGTTTCGCCGACTTATGCCGAAGAAATTCTGCGCCCGGGCAATCCGCCGCAGTTTTCCGGCGGTGAAGGACTCGAAAAAGAGCTGCAGCATGCCGCCGGCGCCGGAAAACTATTCGGCATTCTGAACGGCTGCGATTATCCGCCGGAACACAAAACCGGTAAACTGAAGGCCGGCAGGCTTTTTGAACTGCTGAAACGTGAAACCGCACACATTGCCGCGCAGCGGGGCGCCGTGAACCTTGCCGATGTTACGGCGCTGCAAACGCTTGAAAAAATTATTACCGCCAAGAAAAAACCGGCATTCATCGCCACCGGCATCAGTCGTGCAGTGGATCAAAAAATGCTGCTGCTGAAAGCGCGCGGCACCGACGGGAAAACCGGGCTCGAAAAAATTCTCAGCGCGATCGGAAGCTCCGGTGTGTATATTCTTATCGGCTCCGGCGATCAATCCATTGAAGCTTTTCTTGCCGAAACCGCCGCACTGAACAGTAATTTTATTTTTATCAACGGGTACGCCGCCAAAGCCGCCGAGGCACTCTACGCTTCCGGCGATCTGTTTATTATGCCGAGTTCCTTTGAGCCGTGCGGCATCGGGCAGATGCTTGCCATGCGCGCCGGACAACCCTGTCTCGTCCACCGCACCGGCGGACTGCGTGACACCGTTCAGCCCGGCATCACCGGTTTCAGTTTCAAAGGCGAAACACTTGTTGCACAGGTCGATGCCATGCAAACAGCATTCAGTGATGCCCTCGCTTTGCGCGCCGGAAACCCGGAGGAGTGGAACTCTGTTTGCACCGCCGCCGCCGCCGCGCGCTTCCTCTGGAGCGACAGCGCGAAGCAGTATATTGAAAAATTATATTCCAAAAGGTAGGGACGGCAGTCCCTTGCCGTCCGCATTTTTTCGGCGCTCAAAGGACTGAGCGCCCTACCTTTTCAATTCGCGCAAATCATTCCCCGATGGAACCTGGAATGTGCGCAATCCGAATTGCGGCAGCATGGCGAGCAGGTGATCAAAAATATCCGCCTGTACACTTTCATGCACCACCCAGCGTGTGTCTTTGGTGAAGACATAAATCTCCACCGGAATTCCGTGCTCGGTCGGCTGCAGATGACGGATCAGGAAAATCATCTCCTGATTAATTTCCGGATTGGCGCGCAGATATGCCGAACAATAGGCGCGGAATGTGCCGAGATTGGTCAACCGCCGGCCGTTGCCGAGGATCCCGCTGTCTTCGCCGATCGTTTCATGATCAGCGGCAATCTCCGCGAGCTTTGTTTTCAGGTAGGGGCGCAGCAGAAGGATTTTCTGCCAGCTCTTCAGCATCTCTTCGTCAGCAAAACGCACCGTTTGCATGTCGATATGCAGGGCGCGTTTAATGCGCCGCCCGCCGGATTCAAACATGCCGCGCCAGTTTTTAAACGACTCTGAAATCAGCGCATAGGTTGGAATTGTAGAAATCGTTTTATCCCAGTTCTGCACCTTCACCGTGGTAAGTGACACATCGATTACAAAACCGTCGGCGCCCTGCTGCGGCATCTCAATCCAGTCACCGAGCTTGATCATCTGGTTGGCTGAAATTTGAATGCCGGCGACAAAGCCGAGAATCGCATCTTTAAAAATCAGCATGGTTACGGCGGTCAGCGCTGTTAAACCGGAAAAGAAAAACACCGGCGACCGCCCGAGCAGGATAGAGAGCAGCAGAATGGCGCCGATCACATAAATGGTCAGTCGCGCCGCCTGAATTAGTCCTTTCAGCGGCATGGTGCCGGCGCGCGTTTCGGCGAGGATCAACTGCGTTGCGGTGAGCAGCGCTGTAAGCAGGCCGATTAGAATGAGCAGGAGATAGGCCTGTAAGATGGCATCGAACCAGAGCGGAGTTTCAGTGCCGCCGGAAGAAACAAGCAGCGCGCCGAGCCATTGAATAATCGTCAGCGGCACAATGTGCGCAAGACGCGCAAAAAATCCGGATGCGACCAGCTGGTCATCCCACGTCACTTTTGTTTTCGCTGCAATTTTGACGGCGGTACGTACCACCGCTATCCGCACAATGGCATAAGCAATAAACGCGACAATCGCTACCGGAATCAGCATCAGTCCGTGCGCCGCATTTCCGGCGAGCTCTTCCGTTAATCCGCTGCGCATTAGCCAGTGAGTTGTTTGATTCAAAAGCTCTAAATACATTTTTGATTCCCGATCGCCGATTTACAATTATTTCAACTGCTCTTTTTCCAGTGTTATAAGTTCGTTATAAAGTTTTTCCGTTTCCGGCATCGCAACGCCGGCGGCGCCGGCCATGCGCACCGGCGCGCCGTAGATGCTTTCAATTTCCATCGGGCGGCCGTGATCGTAATCCACGCGCATGCTCGGCGCGTATGCCGTCATCGATTCAGTATACGCCATCATCTGATCTAAAAACTCCGGCGCAACCGGACGTGCAACCGCCGCCGATCCGGCGGCGACCTCTTCCATTAATTTCAGGCACAGTGCGCGCAGCTCCGGATTGCCGGCGAGCTCATCCGTCAGCGCATTTTTCACAACGGACGTTCCGTTAAACGGGATGTTCCAGCACAGTTTTTTCCACCGCACCAGCGGCAGGTCTTCTGCCAGCACAACATTCACGCCGGCGTTTTTCATCACGCCGCCGAGCCGCTGGAGGCGCGGTGTAATTCCGGCAGGTGCGCCGTCAGTGCGATACTCGCCAAGCGTAATCTGTCCGGCGTCCGTGTGCCTGATTAATCCCGGAGCCATTTTAGTGGAACCGATAAAACAGGACCCGCCGGCGGTGCGTTCCGCACCGACAATTGACGCAACGGCTTCTTCGTTCCCCAGTCCGTTCTGTAATGAAATTGCGATGCCGTTATCTTTCACCGTATGCGGCAGAATGCCGGGCAGGAGTGAGTTTTGTGTCGTTTTCAGTGCGATCAGAGTAACATCACACGCCGGCATTTTTTTGGGATCATTATAGGCGTTCACCTGCGGCAGGTTAAAATCACCATGCGCCGATTCAATCGTCAGCCCGTTCTTCTTCACAAATTCATAATCACTGTGCAAAAGAAAATGAACCTCCAGCCCGCCGCGCTGCAGCAGTCCGCCGAAAAACCCGCCGATTCCGCCGGTTCCGATAATCGCAAAACTTTTCATGGTGAATAATGCGTAACGGGTAATACCTAAAAATGGAAGCTAATAGTTAAAACGCTGCGCCGGACAACCGTGAAATGCAGGCGGTATTTATAAATTTTAATTAACCGCCAGGCCGCCAAGGTTTTTTGGAAAGGTAGGACACTTCGACGAGCGTCCGTTTTCTTCCCGCGGATAACACGGATATAAACGGATGAGAATGTTTAACAGAAGGGAACGCTTGTTTAAAAATATCTAACAGGAAGGTCGCAAAGACCGCCAAGATTTTTAATCACAGGGGAAAGAATCAGAATATTGACTGCCCACTAGAGCATTTAACGATTGGAACACCGCTGATATTGTTTTAGTGTTCTGTTCATGGGAATCGCAACAGAACAGAGACGTAAACGCGCCATTACGGCGTACCTGAAGCATCAGGGCACTCAGGCACAAATTGCAGCATTGTACGGAGTAAACATCCGCACATTTCAGGACTGGCTTGAACGGTACAGAAAAACCGGCCGTACA
>JBBADV010000019.1 GCA_041656295.1 Kiritimatiellales bacterium
GGAGGAATGGAATAAGTTTTCAGAATATTCCGGCGGTACAATGGTTGAAAAATGCTGTCATTATTTTGACCTGTTTAATCTGATGGCAGAATCTGAACCGGTCAAAGTTTATGCATCGGGGGCGCAGGATGTAAACACCGGCTTTGAATACGAAGGACGAAAATCCGATATCATCGATAATGCGTTTGCAATTATTGACTATGCAAACGGAATCCGGGCCTGCCTGAATCTCTGCATGTTTATGTTCTGCGGCGGAGCGAAAGAAGAGGTCATTGTAAACGGAGACAAAGCCAGCCTGTATGCAGCCGATCATCCGGAAAATAAACTCCAAATCAAAGCGACGGGCCGCTCGCCGGCACGTTATATAAGCGTTGAAGCTCCGGATGTGATCACGACAACCGGTGCACATAGCGGGTCAACATATTACGAGCACGTTGAGTTTTACAAAGCGGTTCGCTCTAATATTCAACCGCCGGTAACGGCGTATGATGGATTTCTTGCCGTTGCGGTTGGCGCGGCAGCCGAAGAATCTGTCCGTACCGGGATGCCGGTATACATGAAAGACATCCTCGCCCGGGCGAAACAATAAAAATTTCCCGGCGGTGGATTTTTTCATAAAAAAGCCGGAAACCACCGGAAAATTTATGCTGTGCCGCCTGAAAAATGGCCGGGCGTGCAGTCCCTTGCGCGCCGGAAAATTAGAAATATTTCATATTAACGGCCGGCGGAGGATCGCCGTCCCTACCCATAAAAAAAGAGCAGGCGTTTTGCCTGCTCTTTTTTAGCGGATTAAGGAATCCGGTTTACCGCGTACGGTGCCGGCGATAGATCATCAGTGTCATCCCTGAGATCAGGAATATTGAAATCGTTCCCGGTTCAGGAATGAGCAACAGCGTTTTTCCGTCGATCACCTGGAAATGATCATCAAAAGCGCCATTATTTTCACCGTCAACCCTGATTTTACCTGAACTCCACAGATCTTCAAAGTCTGCGCCGCCGGTTATTGTAAGGCTGCCATCGGAGTGGTTGACAAAATCAATGTAACCAACATGAGTAATATTCAGGGAGTCTGCCGTAAGCGATCCGTCGCCGAGATCAAAACGCAGACTTGCCGCATTTGCTGTCGAATTTGTTAAGCGCAGTTCACCGTTAACTGTCCAGTTCCCGCCGGCAAATGTGACCAGCGCGCCGGCTCCATAAATATTAAAGCCAAGAGCCCCGTCCTGAGTATTAAGTTGAGCCGTTCCGTTTGAAACTGTTATCGTACCTCCAGCATAAACGTATGCATGCTCCACAAACGTTAAATTTCCGCCATTTTGTACAAAGGTTCCTCCGTCGTATACTTGAAGTGATCTACCACCATACAGTGCTCCGTCGTACATATATAACTCAGACCCGGCGTCTCTGACGTTGATATGATTAGCTGCACTATTCAGCATGCCGCCATACATCGTCCATTTGACGCCTCCTTTTAGTTGTAAAGGATTTGAAGAGATCGTGACTGTTCCATTGGATTGAATAACGGTCCACCCCGTCGTGTCGGTGCCGGAACCAGCCATGGCATCGCTGTTAATGATGCCTGTTTTTCCGCTGGCCGGAAACCCGTTAGACCACCGATTTTCGCTATGCAGTGTGTGGCTCGGACTGCCGATCCAGGTTGTTGTTTCTGCAAACACTCCGGCGGCGAGCAATGCTCCCGCGATGAATGCTGTGATAATTTTCCTCATCCTTGTACTCCTTTCTATTTGTACTCTCTCTTTTTTCCGGCGCCCCACCGGAAATACTTAACATTGCCGATTTCAGCTTTCAGATTGCTGGTTTTTATTTTCCGGCAATCCTGTTTTCCAATCTGCACTTATCAATCTGAAATCATCAATATCCGTTATCCTGTCAAAAAACTCTCCCTGTATTTTTCAATCTGCAATCTAAAATCATTCATTACTCTGCCGGCCACTGCACGGCACTGCAGCAAAGCAGCAGATAAAACACGCTTTTTTTATCCATCCTTATACGCATCGTCTGGACTTCTCCATCCGTTATCAGACAGGCAGTCTGTCTGTAATGGTGATATAATTATGGACACTGGCAAATAAGAGCCAATGAGAAAAACTAGTCATAAATGCTACACTTTTTTAGACATATAATTCTTTAAACTGCGCGGGAACGGCAGCAGTTCGGCCGCGGATGTAAACAGATGGGCAGATTTTTAACCGCCGGAAGAGAGGCAGAGTCGCAAGCCTGAAGGTCTGAAGGTCGAAACGTCGCCGGCTAGGAAATGAGAATGGTAGAACGGTAGGGCGCGCAGTCCCTTGCGCGCCGCAACGATTGTTGCAGACAACGGCGGGGGCGCCGGGGAAGAGACAGAGTCGCAAGCCTGAAAGTCTGAAGGTCGAAACGTCGCCGGTTGGGGAAATGAGAACGGCAGAACGGTAGGGCGCGCAGTCCCTTGCGCGCCGCAACGATTGTTGTAGACAACGGCGGAGCGCCGGGGGAGAGACAGAGTCACAAGTCTGAAAGTCTGAAGGTCGAAACGGCGCCGGTTGGGGAAATGAGAACGGCAGCACAATTTACGGGTTCCACTTCCGGCATTTTAATTTACAGTCTACCAAAATTCTAATTCATCAACAAAGTCGCTTGACCGGCGCAAACAGATCGGTATTATCCGTCACTCATTTTGAATTTTGTAAGAGAGAAAAGATTATGAATCCTGCAGTGGTAAAAATCAGCAAGGAACAGTGCACACAAGAGATCCCGGATTTCGCAATCGGTGATACAGTGAATGTGCATGTGAAAATTAAAGAAGGCGCGAAAGAGCGCATTCAGCAGTACAGCGGCGTTATCATCGCCCGCAACGGCTCCGGCGCAGCTGAATCCATTACCGTCCGCCGGGTGGCGTTTGGCGAAGGTATCGAGCGTGTATTTCCGCTGCAGAGTCCGAGCGTGGCTCAGATTGATGTTATCCGCCGTGGAAAAGTCCGCCGCGCAAAACTTTATTACCTGCGCAATCTTGCCGGTAAAAAAGCCCGGATTAAAGAACGCCGCGTTTAACCTGTCATGGATATGCTCCATTACGAAAAAGAGGCCTGGAAGTCCGGCCTCTTTTTTGTTGCCGGAATTGACGAAGCGGGACGCGGTCCCCTCGCCGGTCCGGTGGTCGCCGCCGCTGTCGCGTTCGACCGCGAACCGCTGGAATCCGGCGGTGCAGAACAGTTTGCCGGATTAACCGACTCCAAAACGCTGACTGAGAAACGCCGCAATGTTTTTTTTGAGAAGTTACAGATCTGTTCTTTTGCGCACATCGGCTGCGCCATCATCAGCGCAGAAATCATCGACGACATGAACATTCTGCAAGCCACCTGGCGCGGCATGGCCGCAGCCGTGGCAAAAATCATTCCGGCGCCGCAATTGGCATTGGTCGACGGAAATCCGGTGCGCGGGCTGCCGTGCAAATCCAAGAGTATTGTCAAAGGCGACGCCCAAAGCCTTTCCATCTCCGCTGCCAGTATCATCGCCAAAGTCACACGCGACCGCATCATGCTCGAACTCGATGCACAATTCCCGGAATATGGTTTTGCCAGACATAAAGGCTACGGCACCGCCGACCATCTCGCCGCTCTTTACAAATACGGCCCGGCCCCCTGCCACCGCAAAACTTTTCGTCCGGTTGCTGATTTAAATCAGCAGGACTTCGGGTTCTGATTTTGACCCTGACAGGGATAACATGTTTCTGCCTGACTGTCAGATCTTATCGTGACTAATACAAATCAGTCAAACAGATCGGGGCGGCGGGCGGCGGTGCGTTCGGCGGATTTTTTCCGGCGCCATTCGGCGATGAGCGCGTGATTGCCGGAAAGCAGTTCGTCCGGCACAGCCATGCCGCGAAATTCGGCCGGGCGCGTGTATTGCGGATATTCGAGCAGCAGTCCGGTGAATGATTCGGATTCAGCGGCGCCGTCACCGCCGAGTACACCGGGGATGAGCCGGACGACGGCGTCGATGACAACCGCCGCCGGCAGCACGCCGTTGGTCAGAACGTAGTCGCCGATTGAAATCTCTTCGTCGACCAATGCTTCGCGGACGCGTTCGTCGACGCCTTCATAATGTCCGCAAATAAAAATCAGATGCTCCGCGCCGGAAAGTTCCTGCGCGCGTTTTTGCTTAAACGGTGCGCCTTGAGGACACATGAGAATGACGCGCGAGGCTTCAGTTTTTACAGATTCGACGGCGCGGAACAACGGCTCGGGTTTTAGCACCATGCCGGGGCCGCCGCCGAACGGCGGTTCGTCGGTGGTGCGGTGTTTATCGCCGGCAAAATCGCGCAGGTTAATGCAGTTAAATGCAACATGCCCGTGCTGTGCGGCGCGTTTCATCATGCTCTGTCCAAGGAATCCGGCGAGCATTTCCGGAAATAAGGTTATCACATCAATGGTCACACAACGAGCTTAAGCCCGGCGCTTTCGATTTGTCCAGTTCTGAACCGCAGCGTAACAAGAATAAGTTTGTTTTGTATGCGGTGAAAAACCTTGTCCGGCAGCAGTGCTTTGGTCTAGCCTTTAGGAGATAAAACAGGAGGTTGTGATGCGTTACATGCTGGTTTTTTTAATGGCGCTTGCCGCCGCCGGAATTTTTGCCGATGAAGTGGTTGCGGGCCGCGAACTGTCACATGCGGAAGGTTTGGTGCAGGATATGTCGAGCAAGCTGAATCGCGGTATCGTGAATATTTTAACCGGCTGGTGTGAAATTCCGCGTCAGATGATGATTACCGGCAAAGAAAAAAGCGGCTGGCTGGTGATTCCGGTGGGAATTCCGGCCGGCGCAATTATGACGGTGGTGCGCACCGCGACCGGCGTGTTTGAAACCGGACTTTTCTTTGTGCCGATCGATGACAGCTACGGTCCGATCCTTGATCCCGGATATGTCTGGCAAAAAAGCAAAGAACAAAAACGCCGGGCGGAAAAGCAGTGAGAATTCTTCTTTGTAATGACGATGGAATTTTTGCACCGGGAATTGCCACATTACACGAGGCAGTTAAGGGTTTTGGTGAGGTGTATGTGGTTGCGCCGGATGTAGAACGCAGTGCCGCCGGCCATGCGATTACGATTGCCGATCCGATTAAGTGTGCGCCGGTGGAGCGGCATGGGGAATTTTTCGGTTACGGAATCGGCGGAACGCCGGCGGATTGCATTAAACTGGCGGTGCGTGCGATTCTGCGCGATACGCCGCCGGACATTGTGCTGAGCGGTGTAAATCTAGGATCAAATACCGGCATCAGCGTGATTTATTCAGGAACGGTTTCGGCGGCGACGGAGAGTGTAATTCTGGGAATTCCGGCAGTGGCGTTTTCGCTGTGCAATTATATGAATCCGAACTGGGAAACCGGCCGGCGCGTGGCCGGTGAAATTACAAAAAAGATGCTGGAAAATCCGCTGCCGCCGGGCGTGCTGCTGAATGTGAATATTCCGAGCATTCCGTATGAAGAGCTGCGCGGAATAAAAATTACGCGCATGGGACGGTCGCGCTTTATTGAGAAGTTTCATGAGCGGCTCGATCCGCGCGGCAGAATTTATTACTGGCTCGACGGTGAACTGGAAGTGCAGGACGCCGGCGACGATGTGGATATTCATGCCGTGAGTGACGGCTTTGTTTCGATTACGCCGATTCAGCTGGATATGACGGCGTATGCCGATTTCGGTGCAGTGAGAAAAATCTTTTCACAATAAAAGGACGGTTCAGCCGTTGATAAATGATGTTCCGGCGGCGCAAAAAACTGACAGCGGTAAAAGGAGTTACGTCTGCGGTAATGGTCAGTATTCTGATTCATGCCGCAATCCTGTTGCTGGCCGGTATGTTTGTGGCGGTGACGGCGATCCGGTACGAGCAGCCGAAGTTTGAGGGCAGGGAATATGTCCGCCCGAAAACAAAATTGAAGCGGCTGCAGCTGCCGGTAAACATTGAACAAAAGGCGACGCCGCGGTCGCCGGATTTTGCACGCCGGATTACAGCGCCGCCGGTTTATACGCATCAAGCTGAGTTTGAACTGCCGGCGTTTTCCGGTACCGGCGGCATGGATTTTAGTTTATCAGACCGCCGGATTTCCGCCGGCGATCTGAGTTTTGCAGTCGCGCAGTTTAATCTGTTCGGCGTGCGCAGCCGCGGTGAAAAAGTCCTGTTCATTCTGGATACAAGCCGGAATATGATGATTGATGAAATCGGCGGGATTCCGGCCTATCAGCTGATCAAAGACGAGTTGACCGGGCTGCTCCGGCGTATTCCGCCGACCACGCTGTTTAATGTGATTGTATTTGAGGCGAACGGCCGCGTTGAAGCATTTACGCCGGAACTGAACACCGCGAACGAAAAAAATATTGAAAAGCTGAAGCGGTGGATTGATCCGCTGAACAGCTATGCAGATAAATATGGGATGTCAACGCTCGGTTATCGCGGCACACCGGTGGAGTTTGAGCCGCTGGCGCCGGTGTATAACACGCAGCGCGGCTGGATGGCGGCGGTTTCTTACGGCATTCAGCGCGGTGTCGATAGCATTTACTGGCTGGGAACGAACGACGGCGTTGCGTGGATTGATAAAGATATTCTGGCCGATTGCAAAAAAGGGAAACCGCTGCAAATCCTGTCCGGACAACCGCCGCGCTCGCTGGAAGTCAATTATGATCCGTACGGCGGAAAAGAACGGTGGGAAAGACTTGTGGCGGAGGCGCGCAAAAAATATGACGCAGAAAATAAAGCGCGGCTGGCGCGCGGCCGGCCGATTCGCGTGCTGCCGGACGGCGGGCCTGGCAACACGTCGCTGGTCCAAACATATTTCCCCGGAGTTTCCCCTCCGGGGTACAGGCATCACCGGCAGCAGTATTCATACACTGCGCGCGACATCACGGAATATGTCCGCGCAATGCGGGAAAAATATGATCTCGTCCATCGCAATCCCGGATTTATTAAATTAAAGCGCCGGACATTTAGCCTGCATGTCATTCATTTTGTCGGCAGTTCATCCACCGGCCGGCAGTTTGAACTTTCCCGGTTAAAAGATGTTTCAACGCAGCTGAACAGCGATTATGCGCGGCTGCCGGGACTTGACGCCATCCGGGCTGTGTCAACATCATCCCGCTACCGGCGCTGATTTTAACGGTGAAAAGAAAATTGATTTATTTTCACCGGCTCGTACAATGCCCGTCTTTAAAATAAGGATTTACAAACTGTGCTTAAACAGAAAAAGCAAACTGCTGTAAGGGGGCGCTCATCAGGATTGATGGTGAGCATTATTATTCACGCCGTATTACTTTTAGTTGCCGCAACCTTCGTGGCTGTAACTGTGGTCATTCGTGATGAAGCCAAATTTGAGGGCAAACAGCTTGTCCGGCCGAAAATGAAACTGAAAAAGCTGCAGGTGCCGGTAAAGATTGAAAAAAAAGCGACGCCGAAAGTGCCCAATATCAGTCAGCGGATTACAGCAAATGCACAAACCAAATCAGTTGATTTTAAAATGCCTGAACTGGCCGGATTCGGCGGAACAAGTGTCGATCTTTCCGGCGCCGGACTCGGCGCCGGCGGTTTAAATTTCGCAATGGCGCAGTTTAATGTATTCGGTGTCCGCAGCCGCGGAGAAAAAGCCCTTTTTGTGCTGGATACAAACCGTGCCATGCTGCTGGACGAGGTTGGCGGGATTCCGGCGTATAAAATTATTAAAGATGAACTCGGAAGCCTGCTGGACCGCATTCCGCCAACTACACTCTTTAATGTGATCGTTTTTGAAAGTTCCTCTTCACAGGCCTTTTCTCCCGACATGAGCGCGGCCAGCGATGAAAACATAAAAAAATTGAAAGAATGGCTCGCGCCGTTAAACAGTCACCAGAACCGCTACGGGATTTCAACGCTGGCCTGGCGCGGAACGGCGGTGCAGTTTGAATGCCATGCGCCGATATACAACACACAGTCCGGCTGGATTGCCGCATTGTCTTACGGATTGCAAAAAGGCGTTGACAGCATTTATGTGCTGGGGACAACGGATTCAGTTTCCGGGATTGATCAGTTACTGTTGGATGAGTGCAAAAAAGGAAAGCCGTTGCAATATCTGTCCGGACGGGCACCCGGAAATTACAGTACATACGATTATGATTCACCGGCCTGGAAAAAGTGGAATGAAACCGTTTCCGCTGCGTATAAAAAACTGAATGAAGAAAATGCTGCGCGCATGGCCAGAGGACAGCCCGTTCGCGTACTCGATGGAAACGAGGATGCCGTTGTTAAAGCGTATTTCCCTGGCGCAACTAAACCGCCGGCGGTACAAAAACAGACCACGTCACGTTATACATATACGATCAACGATATTCTGGCTTACAGCAGCGCCATGCAAATCAAATATGGCGAAACTGACCGGCGGGCGGCATCCTTTGGATTGAAGAAAAAATCCATCACGGTCAATGTGGTTCATTTTGTGCCGACATCCGGCGAAGCGAAAGAACTGCCTTATTTGAGAAATCTGGCCGCACGTACCCGGGGCGGATATGTGAAAATTTCCGGACTCGAGGCCATCCGTTCTTCGGCCGCCGCCGGCGCACTATGAGCGGATGTTTTCGAATTCTTAAAAGCGGGGTTGACTCTCATTGGAATCCCGCTATTCTCCCACACTTTCTCCGGGCAGTTAGCTCAGCTGGTTAGAGCATCTCGTTTACACCGAGAGGGTCGGGGGTTCGAATCCCTCACTGCCCACCAAAATTATCCGGCCGTTTGTTGAAAATCCCCTGTAAATATTGAGTTTATTCAATGTTTGCAGGGGTTTCTATTTGGGGTTATTTTTTAGTTAATCCGTCTTGATAGGGAGTTGATCGGGCGTAATATGGTCTTGATAGTGCAACCAAAGTGCAACCAGAAAGGCCGGGTTATGGGGATTAAAAAATACGATCGGAAAGACAGGTCGACGAAGCGTTTCGGAGTCCGGTGGATTGAGAACGGGAAACGGAGTTTTAAATTTTTTGATTCCAGAAAAAAGCGGGATTCGTTTGTCGCGGAGTTTGAGAAAAAGGTTCAGGCGGAGGGGACGCCGATTTTGAATCTTTCGACGGCGGACGCAGCGGTGATGGCGGAGTGCATTAAAAAGGCCGGATCGGCGGCTGCGGTGCTGAGAATTGTTGAGGAGTATTCTGCGCGGCAGGTGAACCGGATCGAGCTGAAAGAGGCGATTCAGGCGTTTGTGGATGAAAAATATAATACGTCGGCGACGGATGAATATCCGAAACATATTGAACGGACGATGAAGCTGTTTGAGTTTGACCGCTCGGCGCCGGCGCACAGCATTACGCCGGAGGATGCCCGGAAGTGGTTTGCGAATTTAAAGGGCAGTCCGGTGACGGTGCGCAATCATGTGATCCGGATGAAGGTGTTCGGGAAGTGGCTGGCGGCGCACGGATATACGAACGGGAATGTTTTTGAAAATCTGCCGGTGCCGAAGGCGCCGGAGAGTGAGCCGGGTTTTCTGCCGGTTGATGAGATGAGGCTGCTGATGAATACGGCGGTGAAGTTCTGGCCGGACGCGGTGGTGAATTTTGCGCTGGGGGCGTTTGCGGGGCTTCGGTCGAGTGTTATTGTACGGCTGGAAGCGGAAAAGCATATCCGGTGGGATCAGCGGGGTTTGCTGATTACGGGGAATATTGCGAAGAATAAGCGCCGGCAGTTTGTGGACGGGCATGAGGATAATTTATGGCTGTGGCTGGAATGGTGCCGGCAGCATGCGCCGGAGGGTTTTGAGCTGAGTAAGCGGATGTGGGAACGCCGGCGCGAGCAGGTGGCAAAGAAGGCGGGGGTGGTGATGCCGCACAACGCGCTGCGGCACTCGTTCTGCACCTATCACGTCGCACTGCACGGCGATGCGGGGAAAACGGCGACGCTGCTGACGCACAGGGGCAATGTGGCGATTTTGTACCAGCACTATAAAGGCAATGCGGGGAAACCGGACGCTGAAAAATATTTCAGCATTTGTCCGGCAGCACAAAGGCGGTAAGCATTGCCGATTTCAGATTGATGATTTCAGATTTTGAACCATAGGTGTGTTGTTTATTCTTTATTTTCGCCACGAAAAGCGTGAATATTTCTTTATTCATCGGTCAAAACAATCTGCTCTCCTGAATCAAAGTGCATTTTTATGATTCTGCGGCAGTAGTCGACCGTTGAAAGTCGCATGGACTTTGCCCGGCGCTCCAGCTCGGCAGCCATTTCGACCGGCATATTGACGCCGACAAGTTTGTTGTTTAAGGGCGGGCGGGACATGGGTGTTTGGTTTATTCTTTATTTTCGCCACGAAAAGCGCGAAACGACTTTGGCAAGTTTGACATTTCGGAGTGGAGTGTTTATTGATTGGAAAGCGGTTTCATTAGTTCGTACATTTCATTACATTTTTTAATATCCTTTGCTGTGATTGTTTTTGACAGTGTAATTCCTTCTGAACGCGGACACCGGCTGAGAGCGACATAAACTTGTCCATGTGAAAACGCCCCTTTACCCAGATCAATATGAATGTTTTGGATGGTCTGCCCTTGTGATTTATGAATGGTTATGGCCCATCCCAGCCGGACAGGGAATTGCTTAAATGTTCCCAATAAAATTTCTTCTATTTCATCGGTTTTTTCGTTGTATGTGAACCCGTTGCGTTCCCATGTATGCCGCTCTATTTTTACAATATCGTCTTTTTTATCCATCCGAACATAGATTTCATCAGATTCAAGTTTTGTGACAGTTCCCATGCTGCCATTTTGATAAATATCTCCATTATTTATTAATATCATTACGCGGGCATCAGTTTTTAAAGTAAGAATTTGGTCAGTTGGAAATTCTTCTTCTGGATATTCCCCTGTTATATCTGCTTTATATGATTTATTTGGTGCAGAAAGCTGGCTTAGGCGATCATCATTTATTTTATCCGCATCATTGTTATATGCGGTCAAACTGATACTTTCTGGAGGCGGTGTTTGTGTTACGCGGCATCGAGCATGGAGACTGTCTAGTGCTTGTTTTATATTATGTTCTATCCTGATCTGATTCAGAAGCATAATAAAAGATGGATCATCCTGTCGGAAAACATGATTTAAAGTAATATGCGTGAAATTCACGGTCTCAAGAGATGGTGCCCCGATAAATTGCATTCTGTTCGGATAAATAGTTTGCATGATGTCATATTCAGACTGCGTTTCTCCGTGTTTTTTTGATTTTCTTGCAAATGCTGGCAGCTGGAAAAGGTCGCCGAGCATTACGATCTGAACGCCGCCAAACGGAAGGTGGGATTTGCCATGTCTGTTTTTTTGTAGAAACAAATTTATAGCGTTCATGATGTCGACGCGAACCATTGAGATTTCATCAATAATAAGAAGTTCTAATTTTTCATAGATCTGTCGGTCTTTTTCTTCAGCCAGCTTTTTTATGTTTCCGGAAGATAACGGGCGCCCGGGGAAATGAAAAAATGAATGAATTGTTTGCCCATTAATATTTCTAGCCGCCACGCCTGTTGGGGCAAGTGTTGCGTATCGGCGCGTTGTTGTTGAGAGGATATGCTGAATAAGAGTTGATTTTCCGGTTCCAGCACGGCCGGTAATTAAAATAATTGGAACGCCGGCGTTAATCTGATTTATGCAAGTTTGCTGCTCGGCCGTGAGCTTTGTAAACGCAACATTTGCGGTTTTAAGTTTTTTTTCATGTTTTGATTTTGAGCGAAGATATGCTTCGCCAAAAGTTTCTGTATATTGTTTAGGCGGAATCAGGTATTGGCACTTTTCTTCAATGTCATCGAGTTTTTTTATAAAATTCTGTAAATCAGTTTTTGTTGTTAGTTCGAGCTTTGTGAAAGATTCTGATTGATCAGAAATTAATTTATTTGCCGAAGCCTGAGCCGTGTTTAAATCCGTATTAATTTGATCCGTGAATTGTTGAATTTTTATATTGGCGTTGGTTTCGACCGTGCGGATATTTTTTTCAACCGATGCTAATTTCTTTTTCAACCGAGCAGTTTTTACCGTCTGAGCAATCAGCCAAAAAAAAATAATTAGAAAAAGAATGGAGCCTCCTGTGGCATAAAGAACCCATGCGGGAATGGTGAATGTAATTGCTTCCATTTCTTTAAAATAACAAGGCATAAAAAAAAGTAAAATTATCTGTTGACAAAAAATCCGGTGTGGGACACCATGCCCATATGCCAAATAAAAGAGCAGATAATAAAGACTACTTGTCAGCGTGGATTGATGCTGATTTGAAGACCGCTTTAAGAAAGCTGGCGAAAGAGCGCGGCACGAGTATGAGTGACATTATTAATGATGTCCTGTGTGAAGAAGTCGAAAAGTATGAAGCGATGGAGGATAAAGATGGCTCAAAATAAAAAAGAGTATCTTGGGTGCACAATCGACGCTGATATTATGAAAAAGCTCAAACACATTGCGAAAAAAGAACACCGTTCTGTTTCGAATATGGTTGAGCTTTTTCTTATGCGGGGTGTGGGACACCGCAGCGAGCAAGCTCCGACTATGTAATTTTTTTTAATTATATGGGGTGTGTGACACCCTAAACGCCAGCACAACCACAGGAAAGGACGGAGAGATGAGGAAGATGCGCGGGTTCCGGGAAAAGACGCATTTAAACGTTGAAAATCCGAAAACCGGAATGTGCAGGATTTGCGGCAGTACCGGACTGATCGAAAAGCACCATGTGCATCCGCGGCTTATTGGATCGAAACAAAAAAGACCCAGAGGCCGGAAAATTTCTGTGTGTCCGGGATGTCATTTTAAAATTCACGATAATTTTTCAAACACAGAATTGCGGGAGATGAGTTTGGAGCGGCTGGTAATGAGTGTTGCCGATTTTAAAGAAGGGACAAAGGCACAGAGGCAGCAGGCGTTAAGTGGGACACCTTAAACGCCAGCACAACTACAGGAAAGGACGAAAATATGAGCAGTGAGCGTGTGATGATATGTGATGTATGCGGACAGAGATATGTCTATGGCGCGACGCCGGCGCTACAGGTGATTGTTGATTGCGCTGCCGTTGAGTGTGATACGGCAAAAGATATTTGTTCCGCGTCCTGTTTACTCAGGGCGGTTCCTAATCTTTGCAGGGCGCTGGGCGGGGAAGACGAAGCGGAAATTTAATCAGTTGAGGCGTCGTTGAATATTTTCAAGACAATTTGCCATTGCAAGAGCATCGCGAAGAGCCGGAGCAACGGCTTTGAGTGTCTTCGTGAGTTCTTCGATGGTTGGATTTTCCGGCATTGTTTCAATTGCGGCGGCGGCGTTGCCAAGCTGTGCGCCGAAGATGCGTATTTCTTTATTCATTTTTCTCCTCCTCCTGTCTGTTGGGGTTGTGGTTGTTGCGAATCCGATTCTAGCAGGCGGGAGCGGGGAGGCTCAATTCTCAATGTTCAATAGTCAATTTTCAATAGGCGGGTGCGAATGCGAATTATGAAACAGACGGGACAACGGAAGATGAAGCTGGTTGAGGTGGTGTGGGTGGATTCGTTCGGAGTGCGGTCGGTCTGGGAGGATCGGGCTGAGCTTGAGCCGATTGCGCCGGTTGAGGTGGTGTCGGTGGGGTTTGTGGTGGAAGAGACGGCCTCCCATATAACGCTGACGCAGTCAGTTTCCGGGGGACAGATTATGAGTCGTCTTTGTATTCCGAAAGGGTGTGTTACCGGGAGGCGCGTGTTGTGACTATTTTTTCTTTTTATCGCGAGCCTGTGTCAGTGCTGAGCCGGAAATGCTCTTCATTGTTTTTGTTGATGATTTGCTGCTCAGAACTTTCGCCGCCTTACTCGCGACTTTTTTCGAGGTGTATTCGTGCTTTGCCATGTGTGTCCACCTCCTTTCTGTTGACGGGATACGGGTTATTAATTTTTCGGTCAAGTTTTTAAAGACGAGGAAATGAAATGAGCACTAAAAAAACAGCAACGTTCCCGCGCATTATGCCGACGGATGTGGCGGCGGTGTATTTGGGGATCAGTGAAGATTCGCTCCGCCGGCTTTTGAGCCGGGGGCTGATTCGCCGGCAGCAGGGATTTAAGCATCCGTTCCGTTTTTCGAAAATTGAGCTGGACCGGTATCTGGAGAAGGGGCAGGTGGCGTGATGAAGAAAGGCACAGAGGCACAGAGGCACAGAGGCAGCAGGCACCGGGGAATAGTTTTCAACCACGAATTAACACGAATAACAGGAAAATGAAGAAAGAAATATTTATCCGAAAACGTGTGACGACGCTGGATTTGAGGACGGCGATTTTGAATCCGCGCGCCGGTGAGATTGTGCGGGCGCGTGAGGCGCGTGAGGCGCGGCGGAAAAGATTGATTGCTCTGATGACCGGGAAGCCGGCGCGGGAGTTTTTGCAGTGCCTGATTTTCGGGCTGGCTTTCTGGGGGGCGATTTTAGCGGCGGCGGAATTTGGAATGAAAGGCACAGAGGGACTGGGAGAAGGCACAAAGGCACAAAGGCAGAAGGCACTGGGGCATGATTTTCACGCTCCTGCGAAATTACCACACCAACGCGCCAGCACTCTTCGGAGTGTTTTCCACACGGTTCCCGCGCCGTGGCGCGAAAATGCGGGACTTTTTTTACGTTCCTCATCGGACAGTAGGGCATCGGGAAACAGCGCGGAACGCGAAGGCGTTACCGTTACACGGCGCTGGAGCCGTGGCGCGCAAATCCAGCAAAACAGCGCAGACATTCTCCAGAATGTACCTGAGAACGGTTCCGGCACCGTGGCGCAAGAACGCCGGACTATTTCCCCGCGGGAAGAACAAACAAACAAAAACGAATCTACTGGTTCTTTTTATTTAATTATCGGTTCTGCGCGAGGTGCGCGGAATCTTCCCGTCGGGGGCTTTTAAATCATGAAGGGTGATATTCTTTATGAGCTGGCACTATTTGCAGGAGGGGGCGGAGGAATCCTTGCGGGAATGCTTCTCGGTCGTACTTGCATCGGAGCTTGTGAAATCGAGGAATATCAGCGGCGAGTTCTTCTGGCTCGGCAAAAAGACGGACTCCTGCCGGAGTTTCCAATCTGGGACGACATCAGGACATTCCGCAGCGACAACGCCGAGTGTGCAGAGTTTTTCGACTACCTGCGAACAATCAGAAACGGGCTTTCAATTACGGCGGGATTCCCGTGTCAGGACATTTCGGCAGCGGGTAAAGGCGCTGGCATTTCTGGCGAAAGAAGCGGGCTGTGGGGTGAAGCACGGCGAATCATTGATGAGGTACGACCGGCGTATGCGGAGCTGGAAAACTCACCGATGCTTGTTTCCAGAGGTCTTGCCGTTGTCATCAGTGACCTTTGCAAAATGGGGTATGACTGTCGATGGGGAGTATTGGGAGCTGACGACTTTGGAGCGCCCCATCGTAGAAAAAGAATATGGATCAGCGCAGCGCTGGGTGACGCCGAACGCAAGAGACTGGAAAGACACACCCGGAATGAAACGCGTTCGCAAAGACGGTCGTTCAAAAGTAGACCAGCTTCCGCGTCAAGTTTATGCGCGGACGTGGCCGACACCGCGAACCAAAGGAATGTGCGGCGGCACCGGAAACTTTCAGCAGATGCAGCGGCTGGTTGCGTCGGGCGTTCTGACGGAACGCGAGAAGAAATCTATGACGGCTGGGAATGGTGGAACGCTGAACCCGACTTTCCCAGAGTGGCTAATGATGTGGCCTATCGGGTGGACAGAATTGAAACCATTGGAAATGGACAAGTTCCAATCGTGGCCGCAACAGCATGGGAGTTATTAAAATGAGCAAGTGCGGAGCATACCCTGCCGGAGTTTCCGGCTACGAGCGGGAGATCATCGGACACACTAGAACGCTGGACGACGTGGCGTGCCGGGCATGCGGCGAAAGCGACCACTTCGAAGATAAAGATAAGAACGATAATCAGATTGAAATTATGACGATGCTGGAAACGACCCAGCGCGCAGGAACTCAGGATTTAATTGATTGGCTGTGCGGTACGGGATTTTTTACGGCGCCGGCTTCGTCGAAGTTTCATGGAGCGGTTGAGGGCGGGCTGGCGCAGCATAGTTTAAATGTTTTCGATTTGCTGGCGAAATTTATTTTTGATTTTAAAATCGATGTTCCGCGTGAATCGGTAGTGATCGCCGCATTGTTGCACGATGTTTGCAAGGTCGGGTTTTATCTTCCGGCGGATGCCGGTTCTGATGCTCCTTATAAATGTAATAAGAATCATCCAAAGGGGCATGCGCGGTTATCGATCGAGCGCGTTAAAAGGTTCATCGAACTAACTGATCTCGAAGAGAAGATGATTCTCTATCACATGGGCGTTTACGGCCTGAATGAATTTGATGAGCGTCGCGGGGAATATTCATTACGCGACGGCGGTATGGCAAATGCGTGGTTCCACCATCCAGCGGTTAAGCTGATGTATTTCGCCGATGAGTTGGCGGCATTTCAAGAAATGGTTCCTGAGAAAAATTAACCACGAATAACAGGAAAGGACAGAGTTATGTGCAAGCTGATGATTAAGAGGGTGGAGAAAAAACACGAACCGAAATCCGGTGAAAAGAACGGGAAGAGGTGGGAGCTGTGGATTTTTGATTGCGTGGTGGATGTGGACAGTACCGGTAAAGAGGCAGTGCGGACTGTAAAAACGTTTGACCGCAAGACGGCGGAGCTGATTGGAAAAACGAAGCCTGAAAAGCCGGTTTTGCTGGATGCAAAAAAACAGGGTGAAACGGCTCCGTTTGAGTATCTGGTTGAGGGGGAGAGGCGGGGAGGAACAAAGGCGCAGGGATACAGAGGCACGGGGGAGACGAACCGGCAGCGGGCATTGAATCTGGCGGTGGAGCTGGCGCGCGGGCGCGCAGCGATGTGCGGGGGAGAGGTTCCGGCGGACGGAGAGATTCTGAAAAGCGCGAACGTATTTTTTGAGTGGCTGGAGAACGGAAGGGGCGCGGCCGGCTGATGAAGGGGGGACAGTACAGAATGGCGACGAAGACGGGCCGGGCAAGTGTCTGGGACGGCGAGCAGCGCGTGGAGGTTTCTGTGCCGCAACGCCGGCAGTGGAGTGAGCCGGATTTTAGTGATGTGGTGCGTCCGTGTGATTTTGATTTCTGGTTTTGGGAGAAGTACGGGTATTGGCCGCGCGGGATGCCGGAAGAGGATCAACGGCGGGGGAATGAGATCATGGCGGGCCGGGCGGTGAAATGAAGAGGGTTTTTAAAATGGTGGATTTGTTTGCCGGCGCCGGCGGAATGCAAAAAAAAGCGCGATGAATTTTTAACCACGAAAAACACAAAACACACGAAAAGATGAATATGAACAAAGGTTTTGAAAATGATGCACCGCAGATTGACGTAGATGTTTTTAAAGGCAGGAATACATATGAAAATCAGAATCATTAAACGCATCAGCGCACCGCCGGACAAGGAGTTTCCGCTCCGGCGAGACAACAAATATAAACAGTATCGGGAGAAAATCCTCACGGCATTGGGTTCGCTGAATAAAGGACAGCACATTGAGATAGACGAAGAGCACATTACAAGAGACCGGCTTCATTCGGTTGCGAGATCGGTAAAAGACAAACGCTTTTTGGTGGTGAGACTGGCACAGAAAAAGTGCTGGGGAGTCTGGAGGGTATCATGAACAGAAAAATAAAATTCAGAGGGAAACGAGTAGATAACGGCGAGTGGGTTTTTGGCGATCTGTGGCAGGTCGGTGAAAACGATTTTTGTATTTTAGTAGAAAACAATGCAAAAAAGTACGCAGAAAAACTTCATGCCGCTGTTAAGGGATGCAAAGACAAGCTGTTTATTGATCGTAACGATATACTGAAAGCTGCCGAAGAAATTGCAAAAATTGATGCAGCTCCCGTTGAGGTCATTCCTGAAACCGTAGGGCAGTTTACTGGACTGAAGGACAAAGACGGCGTTGAGATTTACGAGAACGATTACATTTCAATTCATACAGATCGAAAATATGGCGGAGTTATTCGGTGGGATGGCGAGTATTCCGCTTTTCTAATCAAGATAGGGCTTAATGAATCTCGGTCAGCTTTTTTGACCGAAGGTGACTGGAAAATAACCGGTAACACTCACGACGGCGTCAATCTTTTGGAGGAAAAGGAATGAAAGAGTTAACCATAGAGTGGCTTGAAAGCAATGCCGCTTGCGACTCAGGGAAACAGTGGTTTTTGAGTCAGATGGGTGTTTGTGATCAGCTTTAAAAAGATTTAACCGCAAAGAACGCAAGGAGCGCGAAGATGAAACACAAAATTGACTGGTTGAACGTGCCCGGCTATGTGCCTCAAACATGGAACCCGATAATCGGGTGCAGTAAGATTTCAGCAGGATGCCAAAACTGCTACGCCGAAAAGATGGCGTTCCGGCTCGCGATGATGTTTAACGGAAATTACGAGCAGGTTGTCGATCCGCTTACTGATAAATGGAACGGTAAAACAAGGCTGGTTGAATCCACGCTTAAAAAGCCGCTTTCAATGAAGAAGCCGCGTGCGTTTTTCATGAGCATGACCGACCCGTTTCATGAGCGAATATTGATTCATTGGATAGACATGGTTTTCGCAGTAGCGGCGCTATGTCCGCAACATCTGTTTATTCTGCTGACAAAAAGGGCAGAGAAAATGCAGGCATATTTCAACCATATTGATAAGGCGATCAGCCTAGGAGTCGGATTCCGTATGGATCGTTTGACAGGCAATGGTGAAATTTCATCCCCTCGGCGTCGCCCAGAAATCCCGCTCAAAAACGTCTGGCTTGGAGTAACGGCGGAGAATCAAGAAATGGCAGACGCTCGAATTCCTCTTCTAATGGAGACACCGGCGGCGCGGCGATTTGTTAGCTGTGAGCCGATGCTGGGGGAAATTAATTTAAATCGAGTTGCTTTATTTCAGGATGGAAGCGGCGTCGACTGGGTAATATGCGGTGGCGAATCAGGTTCCGGAGCGCGCCCAATGAATCCGGACTGGGCGCGCAGTTTAAGAGACCAGTGCAAAGCGGCGAATGTTCCGTTCTTCATGAAACAGATGAGCGGGGTAAACAAAGCCGACCGCGAAGCTATCCCCGATGATCTTTTAATCAAGGAGTGGCCGGAGGTTATTGCAGATTTTAGGAAACACGGACAGGCATGAAGATGGATTTCTCTTTCCTTATATATAAGGGGGCGATGTGAGCAAGGGACGGTTTCGCGGGCATTACTACAGTCAGTTTAATCATCAGCGGTTGATGCCGCTGATTGCCGGCTTACCGTCGGAGGAGTCGGCGGCGGTTTTAAAGTTGCATGTGCTGGCTGGATCCAGCCGGCAGCAGTTTGATTTGTGTGATGGCCGGCTGTCGGTGATGGGCAAGCCGATGAAGCAATCGGAGGTTGAGGCGTGGCTGGTGCAGCAAACGCCGGGTTTGAAAGCGCCGCGTGCGAAAACTGTTTTTGATTCGTTGATTAAGTTGAAGCTGGTTTTTGTTTCAAAGGCCGGTGTGGTGAAATTAGCGGGCTGGGGTGAGGAACAGACAAAGAGTCCTACGTCCGGCGCAGCCCGGCAGCAGGTGAGCCGATTGAACCGGTGGACGAATGCTGCCCGCCTTTCCTTATATAAAGAGAACGGCAAAGTGCTGGAAGTTGATGATTTGCTTTATCGCGTCAAAGGTGCGGCGAAAGTCGGCGAAAAGTCGGCGGAGGGTATTTTAAAGGAGCTGTCCGGCACGGGGGAAATCAAGCCGAAGGATGGCGGCTTGCTGGTATCCATTATTCTCACGGAAGCCAATGTTTGCGCGCCTGCGGCGCGCTCCGCCCCCTGTGATTGTGATGGCGCTTACGCGCGTGAAGGTGAGGGTGACATATCACACTCTGCGAGTGTGACATGTCACAATCATAAGAATTATAATCATAAAAGAGATGCTTACGCATCTCATGATCATGAACGCGCGCAAGCGCGCGTCTGTGAATATGACGAATCCCCTGGCGGACAGCTTCGCCGTCCGTCAGGTTCCGATTCGGTGAGGAGGGGGGCGGAGCGCGCCGCAGGCGGAGCTGATCGGGACTGCCGGTATGTTCCTTCAGGATCCGAGGTTGAGCGCTTTCGGGCAGATATTTTTTCAGCTCCTGCAACGGCGCCGGATTTGGTGTCGATGGCGTGCCACGTTCTGAATCCACCGAACCGCAAAAAGACGGCGGGCATTTTTGGAAAGCGGATTAGATTGCTGAGCGAGTATCTCGGCGATGCAGATCTGGCGCTGGTTCAGTTCCGGCGGATTGTGGAGGAAGTGTTTGGGGATTGGGTTTCGAACGACCGTGTGCGCAAGCCTGAGATGATTGTGACAGCGAAGATGAATGAGGCTATGGGTTGTCCAGCGCGGCAGGCGGCGCCGTATTGAGGAGGTTTTACTGATGGCGGTGTGCAAAAAAGAATTAAGGCGGGAGCTTGAGGCGAGTCTGGCGGAGGGCGCGATGACGGAACGGTTTGCTGTTCTGGCCGAAGAGGTGGCGCGGTTGTGGTATTCGCAGCGCTCAACGGCCGGATGGCAGTATGCGGTGGATGATGTGATCGGGCAGTTCCACGTGAAACTGTCGCGCAACTGGCAGCGGATGAAGCCCGGAAAGAATCCGTTTGCGTTTCTGCAGCTGATGGTGCGGCGCTGCGGAATGGACTGGCAGCGCAAAGAGGATGCGCGGCGGCGGCGCGAAGCCGGCGCTGGACTGAGTTCGGAGTTCAGTGTTTCCGCCGGTGCTGGAAGCTATGGCGGACAGGCAGAGTTCGGGGAGTGACGATTTTTAACCACGAAACACACGAATGACACGAAACAGAACAGCGGAAAAAATAGAGCGTCCGGTACTGCGTTATTTCGGGGGGAAGTGGCGGATTGCTTCGTGGATAATTTCTTATTTTCCGGAACACCGGCGTTATGTGGAGCCGTTCGGAGGTGCGGCGTCGGTACTGTTGCAGAAGGCGCCGGCGTACAATGAGATTTACAACGATATTGATTCGAGTGTGGTTAATTTTTTCAGGGTGGTGCGTTCGCCGGTGCTGGCAGCGGAGCTGATGCGGGTGCTGCGGTTGACGCCGTACAGCCGGGAGGAGTTTGTTGAAGCGCGGCAGATGTCATGTGATCCGGTGGAAGCGGCGCGCAGGCTGTGTGTGCGTTCGTTTATGGGTCATTCATCTTCCGGTGTTTCGCATCGTGGTACCGGTTTCCGGAATGAGGCGAATGACATAGTGAAGAGTTCGAGTCAGGCGTCCGGGTTCAAAGATGTTGCGGATCTGATTCCAGCGGTTACGGAGCGATTGCGTGATGCGGTGATTGAGCAGATGGATGCGGTGGATTTGATTCGGAAGTTTGATTCTGAGGACACGCTGATTTATTGCGATCCGCCGTATCCGTTTTCAACGCGTTCGCAAAAAGGATTACAGCAATATTCTCATGAGATGAGTGATGAGGAGCATGCGGTATTGATGGAATGTCTGGAGCGGTCGGGTTCGATGGTTGTTTTGAGCGGATACGCGGATTGCATTTATGACGGACTCGGCTGGGAGAGTGTTGATCGTTTGGCATGGACGGTTGGCGGTGAGCGGACGGAACGGCTTTGGATTAATCCGGCGGCGATGTCGAGGCTGAGTATTTCTCAGATTAAACAGATGGAATTTAACTGGAGGAGCTATGAGCAAGAACAACGGGAAGCGGAAGGCATGGAGAGAAGGTCAGCGGCGGGTGGCGGCAAGGGGTGTGCTGCTGGCGATGCAGTCGCAGCGGTTCGGGATCCGGTGGCGTTTGGCGATGAAGATTCTGTTTCGTTCTGATCTGCGGAAGTTGCGCCGGCGCGGTGCGTATATGGGGTGAATTATTTAACCGGTACGCGCGGGCGTGTGTGAGTTCGCGCGCGCGGCAATATAACGCGGAGTGAATTTGTAACCGCGAAAGAGCGCAAAAAACGCAAAACATGGCGAAGAAAAAGGCAGTTAAGAAAGGCACGGAGGCAGCAGGCACAAAGGCACAACGTGCCGTGAAAAAAACTGTGCGCCGGCGTGTGTCTGTACCGGCGCGGCGCGGGCGGCCGACGAAGTTTACGAAGGAAGCGGGCGTGAAGATTCTGGCGGGGTTGGCAGCGGGCGGCACGCTGACGGGCGTGTGTGCAGATCGGTCGTTTCCGTGCCGGCAAACCGTGGCGAAGTGGATTCTGGAGGGGATTACAGAGGGTTCCGGGGAAAAGATGGATTTTGCGGTGCATTTTAAACTCGCGTGTGATTTGCGCGCAGCGCTGCAGGAGGATGAGTTTTTGCAGATTATTAAAACCGTGCAGGAGATGCCGCTGGAGCAGTTGACCGCAGGTGAGCTGGAGCGCTTTGAGTTTGTGGTGTCAAATATCAAATGGCACATGATCAAGTTTCGCAACCGTCCGCTGCCGGATAATGACGGTCTGGACACGGCGATTAAACGGATTGCGCAGGCGGCGGGTGTGAATTCTCTGGATGATGATGACGAAGAGGATGAAGCCTACGGCGGCCGGATTCGTCTGCTGAAAGCAAAACTGGCGGAGGCAGCAGATGAATAATCTGACAGCAGATATGAACCGTACGGAGTGCAACCGGCTGTATGCGGATCTGCTGCGTCTGCGTGAAAACAGGATGATGGCTGAGCTTGGGAAGCAGGATTTATTTTTCATGCTGACGGTTATCTGCAACCGGCAGGATGCAAATCGCGAATGGATTTTCGACCGGTGCCGGGAAGTGGAGCAGAGACCGGATTTTAATTTAGACCTTTGGGCACGAGAACATTACAAGAGCACGATTATTACGTTTGCAAAGTCGATTCAGGATATTGTGGAAGATTCTGATGTGACGATCGGGTTATTTTCGCACACGCGGCCGATTGCAAAAGCGTTTCTCCGGCAGATCATGGCGGAGTTTGAAACCAACGAGTTCATGAAGGATTTGTACCCGGATGTTCTTTTTCGTGAGCCGCGCCGCGAGGCACGCAAATGGAGCGAGGACGGCGGGATTGTGGTGAAGCGCCGAGCGAATCCGAAAGAGGCGACGATTGAAGCGTGGGGACTGGTGGACGGTCAGCCGACGTCAAAGCATTTTGATATTCTGCTGTATGACGACATTGTGACGCTGGAGAGCGTGACCACGCCGGAGCAGATGAAAAAAACCACTACGGCGTGGGAGATTTCTCTGAATCTCGGGCGCGACGGAGGAAAGATCCGCTATGCCGGAACGCGCTACCATTTCAACGATACGTACAGCGTGATGCTGAAACGCGGCTCGGCAACTCCGCGCATTTATCCGGCGACAGATGACGGCACGATGGGCGGCAGGCCGGTGCTGATTTCGCAGGAATCGCTGGGGCAGAAGCGGCGCGATATGGGGAGTTATACCTTTTCATGTCAGATGCTTTTAAATCCGGTGGAGGATTCGGCGATGGGTTTCAAACGCGCATGGATTATGCGTTATATGACGATGCCCGATCCGCGCACATTGAATATTTATCTGCTGGTTGATCCGGCCGGCGAGAAGAAAAAAAACAGCGATTACACAGTGATGTCGGCGGTCGGGCTGGGAGCGGACCATAATTATTACCTGCTGGACGGAGTGCGTGCTCGGATGAATTTGACTGAGAGAACCAGCCGGTTGTTTCAATTGCATCGCAAATGGAAACCGAAGGCGGTTGGCTATGAAAAGTACGGTATGCAGGCCGACATTCAGCACATTGAAGAGGTGCAGGAGCAGATAAACTACCGGTTTAAAATTATCCCGCTGGGCGGTCAGATGCCGAAGAATGACCGTATCCGCAAGCTGGTTCCGGTTCATGAAACCGGGCGGTTCCGCTATCCGCCGAAACTGCCGTTTATGGACGAAGACGGAGTGATGCAGGATTTTGTGCAGCAGTATCTGGATGATGAGTATGACGCGTTTCCCGTGGCGGTGCATGACGACATGCTGGACTGTATCGCGCGGATTCTGGATGAAGAGCTGCGGGCGGATTTCCCGGCAGAGAAGCTGGCCCGGAAGATGTACGGCGCCGGTCTCCGGCGCAGGAAAACAGGGCTGCCGAATTTTTGAAGAAGGCGCAAAGGCACAGAGGAAGAAAGGCACTAAGGCACAAAGGCACAGAGGCACAAAGGAGCAGAGGCACAAAGGAGCAGAGGGACAGAGGGAGAAAGGCACAGAGGGAGAGAGGGAGAGAGGGACATGGGCACGGAGGAATTATGAAATCGGAGATCGACAATCGGAAATTGGAAATGCCCCGGCGCTGGCGCGGTCCGCGAGTGGATGAAGAGACGGGCAGGCTGGCTGAAATTGATTTCGGCAGCGGCGCGCAGATTGGTGTGCTTGATGAGAGCGGCCAGCCGGTGATGATTCCGCTGGGGGATTATCTGGATGAAAAAAAGATTCTGGATGAACAGAAGAGAAACCGGCAGCGGTTGAAGGGACTGCCGAATTTTTAGAGAAGGAAGAAAGGCACAGAGGGAGAGAGGGACAAAGGCACAGAGGGAGAGAGGGAGAGAGGGAGAGAGGGACATGGGCACGGAGGAATTATGAAATCTGAAATCGACAATCGGAAATTGGAAATGCTGGTTCACACAGAGCCGACGGAAGAGGAGCTGCGGGGGCTGTTCAGGTTTTTGGCGGCGGAACACGGATTTGGATTTGTCGATGAAACACTGCGTGATGAAGAGTCTTTTGTGGATGCGTTTTTAAACGGCGAGTGTTCGCCGATGGTGTTTGAGTGGGAAGGGCAGTGCATTGGAATACTCTGGCTGACGGATTACTGTTATTTCCCGAAAAGCGCCTTTATTCATTATGCGGTTTCCTCGCGGCACGGGCGGCCCATGATGCGGGCGGCACGGGCGTTTATTGATGCTGTGCTGGACGGCGATGACTACCGTGTTCTTTTTGCCGTGTTTAATGAACACGACTGTGCCAGCCGGCGGCTTTCAGCCATTTTCGGTTTTACTGTTTTTGGTGAAAAAGACGGCAAAGTGTATGCGGTGCGTATATAGGGCAATAGAGATTGTTGCTGGACGATTGCCGATTGCAGATTGATGGAGTCAGGAGAAGAGTTGCCGGTCAATGATTTTTGTAACCCTGGAAAATGGATTGAGATATGGGAAGTAAACCGAAAACACCAAAAGTGCCGGAAGCAGCTCCGGTTGCAGCGCCGGTTACGGCCGAAGATGAAAGCGTGCGAAACGCAGCGGAAGAGACCCGCCGGCGTATCCTTCAGCAGCAGGGGCGTACCGGAACGTTTCTGGTTCCGGCCGGGTTAAGAAAAACGCTGGTCGGAGATTAAGCCATTGCCGATTTTTTCAAGGAGCTGTTTTAAATGAGTCTTTCTCGCGCACAGCAGGTACGCCGCTCGGTGGAGGCGGTGATTTCCGCAAATACCACGCGCGGCAGTGTGCTGGAGGATTGTGCGCGGTATGGTTTGCCGCGTGAACAGGATTTACTGTGGCAGAATCAGGCCGAGGGAGTTGAGAAGCCGAATCCGGTTTCGAGCGAAATGTGCCGCGCGATTGACCGGTTTGTGGCGTTTATGTATTCCAACACGGTCGGGGATATGTCCGACCTGTTCAGTCTGCGCGATTTGAACGAAGAGAATAACAATCAGTCGTCATACAGCAAATGGTACGGACAGGTTTCCGAACGGATTATGAAGCTGATCCGGGCATCGAATTTTCCTTTGACGGCGCATGAAATGTATTATGGCTATGCGGCGGGCGGACAGGGGTTTCACAGTGTTGAAATCGACGAGCTGAGCGGGCGGCTGCGCAACCGGGCGTATTCCCCTTTTGCAGGAATCTGGATGACGGTGGACGCGGACGGCATGCCAAACGGGCTCTACCGTAAAATTGATTTCACGGCGCAGCAGGCGGTGGAAAAGTTTGGTGCAGAGAATTTATCTGAGCGCATTCAAAAGGATGCAGAAAACGGCCATACCGAAGGAAATAAACACTGGTTTTATTATCGGGTGGCGCGCCGGCAGCAGCGTAAGCGCGAGTTAAAAAGCTGGCGCGGCATGGAGTGGGAAGCGATCTGGATTGAGGCGAACAGCGACAAAGACCGGATTGTTGAAGAGCAGGGGTTCCGCACGTTTCCGTTTCAGTGTCCGCGCATGTATGTGGCACACAACGAAACGCACGGCCGCGGCATTGTCCATGCGGCGATGTACGACACACGGGCGATTCAGCGTGCGCGGTATGATTATTTTGATGCGATTGAAACATCGATTAAGCCGCCGCTGGTTACGAATGACGAGGATGCTGCTGAAAACTTCGACCGGCGCGCCGGCAGTGTGACGCTGGTTGATGATACGGATGCGGTTAAAGAGGTTGGCGGTAATCCGAATGTGATGGCGGCGAAGGATTTGAACGAGGAGTTGAAGCAGTGCATCCGCTCGGCGGCATTTCTGGATCTGATTGAGATTATTGACCGGAACAAAGTCTACCAGAATCCGCAGACGATGTATCTGATTGAGCAGCAGATTTCCGGGCTGATGCCGGTATCGGCACGGTTGCGGGCAGAGTTTTTTGAGCCGTATGTGATCCGGGTGTTCGATTTGATCATCGAGCGGGACCGCGGACTGCCGGAGGAGGCGCGCACCCTGCCGCCGATTCCTGACGGACTGCTGGATGAGCGCGGGGTGCTGCGCTATCAGGTGGCGTTTTCGATGCGGCTGGACGAGAAAATCAAGCTGCTTCAAAACACTGCACTGTTAACGTTTCTTGAATATGCGGCGGCCGTCGGCGCCAGCTATGAACAGAATCCGCAACTGGAGGCACTGATCCCGCGCAGCAAGGCACTGCGGCATCTGGCGGAAAACACAAATGTGGATTCTGATCTGATTAACGATGATACCGAAGAGCAGAAAGTGCTGGAAGAGATGGCGGCAGCGCAGGCGCAGGCGCAGCAGATGGAGATGATGAAGGGCATGGTGCGGCCGATGGATATGGCGAAAGCACCGGAGCCGGGCAGTCCGATGGAGCAGAGTGCCGGCGGGGCAGGTTTTGTCGATTGACGATTGCCGATTGAGGACTTGCGGAAGGTGATTTTATGGCGGCAGGACAGGGAACAGAAAAAAAACTGGCGGCAGCGGCAGCAAAGCGGCTGGCGGGCAACCGTAATTTTAAAACGGTGACGGCGTATCTGGCGAAGAAGGCGCGGTTTGGGCGCAGTCCGTTTTCCGACAAAGGCGCAGAGGATACGGCACGCTGGATCGGGCGGCAGGAACAGCATCAGCTTTTAATGAATTTAGTGTATGGGAAAACGACGGAGGATGAATAATGAAGAGGTTTGGAGTTCATAGTTCATGGTTTTGGGGGCTGGCAGGAATATGTTCGATGTATCTGCCGATGGCGCTGTGTGCAGTGCGGCATATTGAAGGCGGCGCGGATGGCGGCGGAGGAGGCGAACCGTGGTACGGGACGGAGATTGCGGACGAGGGGTTGAAAGAAACACTGGGCAGTTTTGAAAGCCGCGACGCGGCGTTTGCGGCGTTGCATGAAAACCGGCTGGCGGCATCGAAATCTCTCACAGAGCGCATTGTTGCGGAAGATCCCGAGCTGACAGAGCATGCCGGTTTATTCGACCGGTTTAAAAGTCCGGCCGCACTGGCGAAAAGTTATGCCGAGTTAAATAAAAAATTCAGTGAAGGTGGCGGATTAAAGCCGCCGGGTGAAAGTGCAACAGAGGAAGAGAAAGCGGAGTTTAGTCGTCAGCTTGCGAAGCTGGCGGGGCGCCCTGAAACACCGGAAGGATACAGTTATAAGCCGGCACAGGAGGCGATTGACGCCGGGCTGGATATGGACCATTTCAACGGCAGAATGAAAGAGCTGCATGAGGCGGGTTTTTCTGATTCTCAGGTGACGAAGGCGATGCAGTTGTTTGAAGAAGAGTCGGCGCTGTCCATGGATAAGCTGCAGGCGATGCTGGATGAGCAGTATAAAGAGGCGCGCGACTGGGGTGTAAAACGCTGGGGTTCGGATGCAGATGCAAATTTCCGTCTAGCTGGACGGGCTATGGAGAAATTCGGATTAAAAGAGTCTTTGTACAACAGCGGACTGCTGAATGACTACCGTGTGATTGATGTGTTTCATCAGCTCGCCGAGGCGATTGGCGAGGGGAGTTTACCGGCCGCCGGCGGCGGAGCCGGCAGTGCGCAGGAACGGCTGAGTGCATTGATGGCTGATCCGGCTTATGCGAATCCGCGCCTGAGAGTCGGCGATAAAGCTAACATCATGCAGGATATTCTTGAGTTGAGAAAGCAGATTCCGGGCGGAGGGAAGTAGGGGAGAAGGAAGAGAGGGAGAAGGCACAGAGGGGCAAAGGCACAGAGGCACAGAGAAACAGCAGGAGGCGGATATGGCGAAAAAAGTAAGCGCAAAAGAAAATACAAAAACAGAGACGGCAGAGACGGCAGACGCGCCGGTTACGGCGTATGTTCCGTCTAAAAAAACGTCCGGCGAACAGAAGCCGGGGCCGAAGGTTCCGCCGTTTTTAGTACGGCGGCTGGCGCGAATGAATAAAAATTAAAGCTCCGTAAAGCCGGATGCGTATATAGGGCGGAGGGAGAACCTTCCGCCCTGTTTCTTTTTCAGGGAGAAGGCCTGACTGCCGGCGGGCAAGCCGCCCGGATAAGCGCGTAACGCCAGAGCACCTTCGGGTTGAAGGAGAATGTTCGAAATGGGTCCGCGAAAGCGGGTGAATTTTGAAAGTGAAAATCAACTTGGAGAGATGAAATGGATATTACGCATTATGTTCAACAGTTTAATGCAGCCGTTCAGCAGTTAGCTGGCGGACCTGATAGAAGTTACCTGCGCGAAGCCGTGGGGTTTAAAGGCAATCCGACCGGAGAAACAGACTGGCTGGATGCGATTGCTCCGGCAAACAGAGCCGGCCGCACACGGAAGGTCAGCGATTTGACCAACCGCCAGACGTATGACGCCCTGGCGGAGATGGATCAGACGGCAGAGAATTTTATTCTGCATAATTTTACGCCGAATGATGGAGTGACGAAACTCCGCACACCGGCACAGCCGAATAAAATTGATGTGGCGCACTGGTTCTATCCGGAAGCGAAAGATTTTCTGGAGCTGTCGGATCCGACCAGTCGCACGATGAAGACGCTGATGGCAGGTTTCTGGCTGAAAATTGATTCCATGATCATATTGGCACTGCTGCGTACAGCAGTTCAGCGCAAGAGCACATTAAACAGCACACTGCATAATGTGACGATCCCGGCGAGTCAGGTTCTGCCGGATACCCGATATGCCAATGCAGATATAAAGCTGTTCAGCGCGGTGAAAAAACGCTTTTCGAAAGCGTACTGCGGGAATCAGCGCATCTATTTCGGCATGGGGCCGGAGATGTGGGAAGCGTTGGTGAATAACAGCGGCGATAAGCTGAACAACAAGGACTATGTTGACAGCGCACGCTATTTTTCAACCGGCGAACTGCCGGCGGTTTACGGGTTAACTCCGCTTGTTCATCCGATTTTTGAAGACGCGGAAACGCTGGGAGCACTCGGATTGATTTCTCCTGAAGATGGTGAACTCGGCACAGTGGCCGCGTGGACGGAAAACGGCGTTACGTGGGACGAGTGGAAAGGCATCAATTCCGGGATGGAAGGCCCGAACCTCTTCATGAACGGCCAGAGCATTGCGACGGTGGATGTGTATGCAGATTGCGTGCGCACGGACGACCTGCAGGTTGTGCAGGGCGCAGTGATTGGCGACGTGGACTAAAACTAAACCGCCCCGTTGAGTGCGGGGCGGATTCTTTAAACAGGAGAAGCAGATGAAAAAAATGATGATGATTATAACAGCAGGTCTGGTTGCAGCCATCAGTGCGCAAGCGCAGACATTGATCAGCCGCGGAGCCATGCCGGATACAAACAACGTGGTGAATATTGAAAACACGTTTGCTGATACGGCCGTGCCAAAGCTGATCTATACAGAGCTGACCGGCACGACAACGAATGCGGTTACCATGGCGTTTATACCTGCAGTGTCAACCAATGCGGTAGATTACGGAAAGGTTTACCGGATTGGAACATTTTCGACGGTGGGCAATGCTGAGGCTCCGATTGTGTTAAACGATCCGCTGAACGTCAATTCGGCAGGATCAGTCGTGTTAAAGCGCGGTGATGTGCTGCGGCTGACGGGCGCCGGCGGGACCAACCGCACAAACGTTTATTACCGTATTATTTTCGAAGTCAAGTGATCTCTGTCCTGACTCGAACCCGGCGGGGCGGGGGTGTGGTGCCCTCGCCCCGCATTTTTAAGGAGAGGTTATGGCATTGACGAAACCGCAGGATAAAACGGCGCTGGTGAATCTGGCACTGGCGCAGATCGGGGAAAGCCCGATTCGTAATATTGATTCTACAACCGACCCGGCGGCGGTGAATGCAAAGGCGGTGATTGATCAATGTATTCTTGAAGTGCAGGCGGATTTCTCGTGGCCTGAACTGAAAACCGCCGCGGTGATTCAGAAAGATGCAGAGTATACACCGACAGGCAGTGATCCGTTTTCTTCGTGTTTTAAACTGCCGGCGGATTATGTGCGCCCCTGTAAGGATGTGAACGGTCTGGTGGTCACCGGCCGGGGCGGCTGTGCGCTGCGTTATTACATAAAAGGCGGGATGGTGTATGCGGACGGGGATGAGATTGTTTTGAATTATATCCGCGAGAGCGATGATCCCGGAGAGTGGACGCCGTGGCTGGTGAAATCGGTCTATCACGCAGTGGCGATACTGCTGGCGCCGGCGCGCAATAAGAGTGCGACGTTAGTGGACCGCCTGATTCAGATTTATGAGCAGATTGTGCGCAAACGGATGCGCCACCGCGCCTCTGCCGGGACGGTGCGCGAACGCCGGCAGCATACACCGGGCAATGGATATGACCGCGCCGGAAGGGGGTTATTCTAATGGGGCAGCAGTTGCGGGCAGTGCGCCGGAGTTTTAACGGCGGGGAGATTGGAGAACAGCTTTGGCGCCGTTCAGAGCTGGATCCGTATAATAAGAGCTGTATCTCGCTGCAAAACTGTATTCCGACGCCCTACGGAACGGCGCTGATGCGTAACGGGCAGGTGATGGGCGGATATGATCCGCTTTCTTATAATCAACCTGCCGGGAGGGAGTTCCCGTTTGAGTACAGTGCAGAGGTTGCCTACCGGATTTTGCTGACTCCGGCGGGGAAGATGTATGTGTTTAATATCGGCGATGTGTTTGTTCCTCCGGCAGCGCTGCCGGCAGATTTTGTTTTTGATAGCGGCGATGAACGCGTTCACAGCTATTCAGCCGAAGAGCTGAGGGAGATCTGGTTTTTTCAAAGCGGTGATGTGATTTTTCTGTTTCATGAACGCCACCCGACCATGCGCATTGAACGGCACGCAGACGAGGATTGGCGCATTGTTGAACATCAGTATATCGGCGGGCCGATGATGCAGGATCCGCCGGCGGGACGCTCGATTATTGAAACCTATGAGTATGCGACGGGCGGGCTGGAGTATGTACAGCAGACGAAGACGAAATATGATCCGGAAAGCTCAACGGGAGAGTTTTCTCCAATCTATCTGGATGAGGGCGCCGACCTGCCGCCGAATCTGAATTATATTGAAACGCGGGTTTACGGTACTGAGTTAAAAATTACACTTGGCGCTCATAATATCGTGCGCGGCGATCAGGTGGTTATTTCCGGCATGTCCAACGGGGATCACGACTGGGGCGGAGAGCATACCGTATTAAATACCGGGGCGGACTGGATTACAATCCCGGCAGAGCGGGAGAATATCCAGACGTTTGATGTTACTCCGGAGGTCTATCAGGAAGAGACGAAGGAAGAATGGTTTGATGATGATGAAGGCGGTTATTGGGAGAGCCATACTGACTGGGAGCAAATACAGAGTTACAGCGAAGAGATGCTGAGTTCTGCATACAATAATAACTACAGTTTAACAGGTTTGTCCGGGAATGTGACTAAAGTTGTATCTGTCGCATCCTCCCAGGAGGCCGGACATGTAAACATTGTCTTGCGCCCGCGTATTTTCGGTCAGGACGGCCCGGATTATAAGCGCGGTGATGTGGTTGTCCGGCAAAGTGAAGTGATAAAACAAATCGGGGGGTTTTCGCGTGTCTTCTGGAGAAAAGAGCAAAAAAACATCACTTCATCCATTTGGCACTATTATTATTTAAAAATCGCAGTTGGATCGCACGGGTTTAAAGAGGGTGATGCGGTTTGGATCAGCGGGGTTGGTTCGCCGTATGACGGGACGCAAACCGTTCTGAAAATAGACGGGACTGCAATTTATATTGATTCGCGGATGTCGCACCGGTTCCGGGCCTCCGGCGCGTTTCATGAGCGCCATTTTAACGGAGTTAAGCTGATTGATACAAACGGGTATGGGCCGGAGCCGGACATTAACGCGGCGCCCCCGGCTCTGCCGGCGCATAATGCGCAAACGAAGGTGCGGCGGTCGGCGTGGCACACGGATGATATTTTCATGAACATCCAGGATGCCACAGATTCAAATGCGCTGCCGGCGGAATCTCCCGGCGTAAATACATATTGGCGGAGTGCGCCGGTGGTCTCAGGAACGGTGATTGCAGAGACAACGAGCGGTGTGTTTTCGGCGGCAGATACAGGGCGGTTAATTCGTGTGCTGCGTCCGGCGCCGACACTGAAAGGAATATTTACCGGACCGGATGCACAGAGTGAATATAGCGCGGCAATTCCGTGTTCCGGCGATATTACGCTGACAACCCGCGAGGGTGTCTGGGCGGGTGTAATTGTTTTGCAGGAGAGTACAGATTACGGGGAAACATGGACGGATCGCGGGAAAATTCATGCTCTGGATGGAAATTATAACGGTACGATTACCCGGTCGGCGACATCCGTAAAAAGCATCTGGCGCGTCTGGATGAGAGAGTATGAAACCGGAAAAGTGCAAGTGGATAAAAACCCGACCGGCTGCAGGTATGTTTTAGAGCCGGTTGAAAGCCTCAGCTACGTATACGGCACAATTCATCAGGTGATTTCTCCAATGCAAGTGACGGTTATGCTGGAGACTCCGATGACCGAAAACATAACGACAACAGAGTTTGTGCTGGGCATTACAGGAGGAGCGCGCGGGTATCCATCGTTCGGATTTATTCATGATGAACGTCTGGTGATCGGCGGCATACCGGGGAATCCGCGTTATGTGTACTGTTCGCTGACGAATGACTGGAGACGGTTTGATTATGGCCAGCTGGCAACATCGCCATTCAGTTTTACTTTTCCGGGCAATAAAGCGGAGCTGGTGGAGTGGGGGGGTTCGCTCGGCTATATGGTGTTCGGCACGTTGTCCGGCGAGTGGTCGGTGAAACCGCGCGATGCAGCGAAAGGCTATTCGTTTGATAATTTAAAGATTGAAGAAATATCGGCGATCGGCAGCGCGGCCATCCAGCCGGTGGTTCATAAAGATACGATTTTCTTTTTCGGGAATGACCGTAAAACGATCTGGGCGATGGCGTATGAGTATGAAAAGGACGGGCTTTATTCGAAACAGGTTGATATTCTGGCGCCCCATCTGCCGGTCGCGCCGGCGGTGATGATGTGCACTACATCAACTCCGTGGCCGGTGATCTGGGTGCTTGATGCCGCCGGCGGACTCTATTCGCTGGTCTATGACATTACCAACAACGTGATTGCCTGGTCGCGGCACACGTTCACCTATTCCGGTTTTGCGGCGGCGACGCTCCGTTCCATTATTTCTGTGAAGAAAAACGGCGTCAGCGTGCTGGGGCTTTTGCAGTCCAGCAGAAATATCGGCAACGGCTGTTATGAAATCCGGCTGGAGGGAGATTCGCAGCTGCACAGGGATTATTTTTTCAGCGCGACCGCCCAGCCGCTGCACAGCAAAATTGCCGTGGAGATCCGGCCGACGTTCCTCACACAGGACGAAGAGGGATTGAACGGCGGAAGTGTTTGGAAAACTGCGGCGATGGATCTGTTTACGATTGATACAGAAAAAGTTGAAGTGTGGATTTCCGGCATGGATGAAGACGAATGGCGGCCGGTGCCCATTACCGGCAGCCGTACCCGCGCGGCACTGGAAGCCTCCTGTACAGAGGATTTTGATCTGGTTCTTCGCAACGGGACGGAAGACCACCACTGGGAGCTGGCGGCTTTTGTGCTGAATTTTGAGCGGACAAATTCGGAGGTCGTCTGATGTTTACGATGCTTTTTTTAACGATCGCTTCACTGGCGATGACCGCCTATGGCTCAATTATGCAGTCGCAAGCCGCCAAAGCACAGGCGTCGGCGCAGAAGAAAATCGGCGAATATAACGCGAAGCAGGCGCAGAAGGAAGCACAGCAGGAGCGGCTTGACCGGGATGCGGCGGAAAAAGAGGAGCGCAAAGAAAACCGCCGCCGGCTGGCATCGATTGAAAACATGTATGCCGCCTCCGGCGTTCTGATTGACGGCACGAGCGCGGTGGACGCGCTGGCGGCGCAGAGCGCGGCGGATGAGCTGAACGTGCTGAACCGCAACCGCGAGAGTGAAAACCGGGCGCGCTCGCTTGAAAGCCAGGGGAAGATCGGGCTGTGGGAATCGAACATCAAAGCGCAGTCGTACAAGATGCAGGGGCGCGCGGCGCTGGTGGACGGCGCGGCGGATGTTTTCGGGATGGCGGCGGGCGCGGCCGGAAAGATTGCGGAATCGAGAAAAGCGGCCGACGCCGGCGGCGGAAAACAGAACAACAGTTTATTCAGCGGATTATTCGGCAAAAAATAAGGACCGGTATGGCAGAAGCACAGTTTGATTTCAGAGTGGATACAGGGCGGGCAGATGCGCACCGGCCGCTGGCGCCGGACAGTGCGGCGCACGCCGTGGGCGCGGGCTATGCGGCATTCGGGCAGAGTATACGCCGGGCGGCACACACATTGAATGCGGTGGTTGACGCACATTTTGAAAAAAACAAACGGATTGAAATTCAAGCCGACGACGCGGCGTTCAAAGCTTTTGATCAGAAAGTGCTGACCGAGCTGAACGGCCGTGCACTGCAAACGGGCAGCCCGGAAGAGGTTGAGAAAATCTATGCCGAATATCAACCGCGCCTGCAGAAGTATATTTCCGGCAAGGGCGAGGGCGGCGCGCCGAATATCCGGTGGAAAGATCATTACCGGCTGCTGGAGCAGAGTATGCCGGCGTTTTCGATGCAGGCGAAAAATAATGTGATCCGCCGGACGCTGGAAATATCCACCCAGGAAACCGTAGCAAAAGAGCAAAATGCAATCACGACTGCAATGGCGGCCGGCGATTACAGCGGCGTAGAGCTTTCTACACGCAATATCGCGCAGGCGCGCGGCAAGGGGCCGGAAGAAACCAAGGCGATGGTGGCGGCGAACTTAAAGGCAACGGATAAGACGCAGGCAAATAATTTGATCGGCGCGATGAAGCAGATGCAGCCGGAGGAAGCTGATGCGGCATATGAGCAGTTTAAGAAGGATTTAGCGGGGTTTGAGCATCTGGATGAAAAAGAGAGGGGCGACTTTTTAGAGGCGGCCGGCAGGGAGCGCGCCTTTGCGCATCACCGGCATAAAGCGGAAGAGGATACCCGGCAGCGGCAGGGCGTTCAGGCGGTGAGGAGTTTTGTTGTTGAGCATCAGCGCCTGCCGACGCCGGCAGAGATTCTGACCATGGAGGGAGTGACGGATGAAATCAGGGGCAAGCTGGCGGCGCGGCGGTATGAACTGATTGCACCGGAGTTTGAAATGCAGGCGGCACAGGAGTTCAGTGCCGCGCTGGCGGCGTATGATCCGGATAATGATCCGGACGGCTTTCAAATGCTGGAGCATTTACAGCGGCTGGATGGATTCAGCGCACCGGCGAAAAAGTGGCTGAATAAATGGATCGAACCTCGTGCAGGGCTGGACGAGAAATATAAGCGGATGCAGGATGCGGCGTCTGCGCAGTTGACTAAAATGATGGTTGATGCCAATCAGCGCGGATTCTGGAAGCCGAAAGTTCTTTCATATGGCGACGGCCATTCTAAGAATCCATTAAAAGACCCAGCCAGCGAATTTTATAACACACTGGCAACTGCTCTCGATGATCTGGATACGTTTGTTGTTAACCGTATGAAAAAAGGATCAACGCACGCTCAGGCGGTAGAGGACTTTTTTAAACAGGATTACATCAAAGACATTCAGGAAAAGAACGGTGTTAAAAATTTCATAGCAAATATGAGACAGGCTCATTCGCCGGCAGGATCGAAAACGCTGCAGGACACAATCAATAAGAGTCAGGCGGAATACTTGAAGACGAATGCACCCATTCCTCTCGGACAGAGGATGAATTCCAAAACCGGAAGAATGGAGTATTACTTTAGCGACGGAACAATCAGGGAGGCACGATAATGGGTAAGCTGCCGGAGGGGTTTGTGCCGATTGAGCTGCCGGAGGGGTTTGAGCCTATTACACCGGATCAGCATGTTTCGTTTGGCAGTGCGATGCCGCGAGATCCATTAAAACAGATATACGACTATACAAAATCCGGAAAATATATTCCTGAAAAAGAGCGCACGGCGCTTGTCCGTTCGGTTATTTCTGCGTGGGGATTTGATACCGATGGTGTGGATTTTGATGCGCCTCCAACGCTCGTGGAGAGAGAGCCGAATCGGAATCCATCTTCTTATACCGGACTGATGGGCGGAATGTCTGTGCCGAGACTCGTGCGTTCAACGGACGATCTCATCAAGCAGGCGCTTGGCAAACCGATGTCGATTGAAGAGGCGGAGAAAGAGATTCTGGGACGGCTGGGGCGCATTTATGATGATACAGAACTGCAGCGAGCGCTGCGCATGCCGGTTGATAAGCTGACAGACATTGCGGTTGAAAAGGAAGATTCAAAGCGGAAGAAAGAAAACGCAAAATTATATAGCGGACTGTATGCCGGCGTGAATGCCGGTCTGCCGCCGGGCGTTACTGTTCCGGTTCCGGCGCACATGATGGAGCGGTATAAGAAAGAGTCTAAAAAGCCGGTCGATCGAGACAACCCGACAGAAACGACAGCGGCAGTTGAAACAGAATTAAATGAACGGTTTGGCCGGTCGCCGGCGGATATGATTCAGGAAGCACAGCGGGTTTTGACGCGCAAAGAGCAGGAGATATGGCTGGCGGTATTGAGTGGCGCGCGCGGAGAGGGCGAGCAGGGGGTCTCGGATGTGGTGAATGCGTATCGGGATGAGCTGCTGGCGATGTCTCCAGATGCCTACAGCTGGGGTCTTTCAATGGCGCTGGCAATGGTTCCGGAATCGGATGCCGGTTTTGTCCGGCGAATTCTTCCATCGGCAACTGCACAGATGTCGCGGCGCTGGGAAAATACATTTCGTTCGATGCGCAATCTCGGCTCTGATTTGTTTGACATCAGCACGATGGCGGCGCGGATCGGCAGAGAGCTGGAAAGCAGATTTCCGATTGAAAAACTGCTGGATGAAAATGGGGGCGTTCGTCCGGAGGTTGCAGAGGATGCCGTTGCAGCGGTTGTGAAACTGATGCGGCGGAAAGAGGCTCCTCGCGGTGCATCGGGACAGGATTACGCTGCCCGGAAGCGCCAGACAGAACGAATGGAAAAGGATGCACGGGAGCTGCTGGAAAACTTTAGCGAAACCCTGCTGCCGGCTTATCAGCAGGCGCGGCTCGACCGGATTAAATACGGAGCTGCAGCGGTTGCGGCGCCTCAGTATAAGCGACTGAACTGGCTGGCGGAGACTACGCTGGAAGGAATCGGGACGACGGTGGATATGGTTTCGCTGGCAATGCTGGCGCAGATTCCGGTTGTCGGCGTTCCGCTGATGATGGCCAGCACATACGGATCGTTTCAGGCGGAGCTGGAGCAGCGGCTGGTTTATGACCACAAGATGAATCTTTCCGACGCGCGCCTGATTTCTGCGATTGCAGCGGTTCCGTATGCCATTTCAGAGCAGTCGGAAATATTCACATTCGGCAAGGCGCCGAATCTTGCGCGATATATTGGAAAAAAAAGCGCACCGAAAGAGTTTCTGTATGCGTTTGGAAATTATTACCGGCGGGCGGTATGGCCGGAGCTGCGTGAAGAGTATATTCAGGCAGGCATTGAGTTTGCGGCCATGGAGACGGCACGCCTGTTTTTTGAATCCGAAGGAATCGAGTTTACAGATAATTTGCGCGATGCGGTGATTGATGCCCGGCAGGCGACGGCGATTATGCCGTTTGTGACGGCCGCCGGCGGGTTTTCGTCCAGCATGGCACAGGCGGCGCGCGAAGGCACACTGCGGGCGTTTGTTCCAATGGAATTTCGTGACGCCATTCATTCGATCAAGTCGCCGGCGGGAGTGTATGAGTCGGTTCAGAAAGCGCGGCGGGCGCTAAATGCGATGGATGAGCAGGGGCTTCGCACGGATCAATATCCGGACAGTATTGTGCAGCAGGTTCGTTTAATGGATATGCTCGGAATGGTGCCCGACAGCGGATCTGTGCGGTTTTCATCGCAGCAGAATGACGATGGTACATTCAGCGGGCGCTGGCACGCAACGGCGATGGGCGCGGACGGTAAGCTGCAGATTGTTGAAGGCAGCGCCGGCGAAAACTTTTCTACATCTCAGGAGGCAGTTTCCGGCGCAGAAGCGCTGTTTAAAACAATAAACCCTGAATTATACGCCAAAGCACAGGAAACGTCCAATACAAGTCCTGAGGCGATTGAAAATTCATTGAAAGAATATCTGCAGCAGCAGGGCTATGAGGATCCGGGCGGTGCGCTCGATGGAATCCGCAATCAGATGCAGTATGTTGACGCGATTATGGCACGGCAGCAGCTTGCCATTGAGGGCTATAAGCAGCAGCTCGAACATGAGCTCGCGCAGGAAGATGAGACGGATGTGTTTATCGGCCCGAAGTTTGGTTTGGTGCAGGGCGACATGGATGCCTACGGCTCGGCGCTGGGTCTGAAAACCGTGTATGTTGAAACGCAGCAGGAGGCAATCGACCAGTTCCCGGAACTCGCCAAACAGGCGAAAGGGGAAAAAATTAAAGCGGTGAATCTGGACGGCCGCACGATTGTTCTGGTGGGTGAGAATCTGGAAAACGCGCAGGATGCGCGCGAACAGTGGTGGCATGAAGCGGCCGGACACCGCGGCCTTGATTTGAACCCGAAGGCGCAGCGTTTTCTCGACAGCGTGAAAAAAGAGCTGGGGATGGATTTTATTAAAAGTCAGGTTCCGGAGTTTTACCACAATCAAACTGATTCTGAAATTGTGGCGGAATATCTGTCGCGACTGGTCGGGCTGGCGGGGAAAAGCAACTCACTCGGCGATACACAGCAGGAAAAGAAAGTCTGGGAACGATTTAAAGAGTGGATCAATACAGAGTTCGGTCTGGATCTGCCGGAAACGATTGCGGCGCGCAATGTGGCGCGTGTGGCGCAGGATATTCTGCAGTTTGCACACGGGTTTGATGTGCGTTATCCGGACGGCACGACGGTGAAACTGGAGCGCAAGACGTTCATCCGGCGCGAAGGGCAGTGGGTGAATGAAAAGGGCAAAGCGGTTAAAGACAAAGGACTGGTTGAAACGATTCAGAACGCGGCCGATGAGCAGATTCGTAAGCAGGAAGAGAAAGAGGCGCGTGAGTGGCGCAAAAAGAATGAAGCGCGTATTAAGCAGCTGATGGATGGCGATCCGATTATTCGCATGGTGATGGAGAACGGCGGGATTGCAATGCCGGAGTTAAAGCCGGGCGAATCGTATCCGGATGAATATGCGGCGATCCCGAAGCGGTTCCGCGGGAAAAAAGGCAAAGGGCTGGCGCTGGATGAAATGGCGGATGAGGTGGCGGCGCTGAGCAGGCAGGAGGCGGATTATTCAACATCGGAGCTGCGGGCTTATCTGGAGGCGTTTGAGGACAGCGTTCAGGGGCGGGAACAAGGACGCGAGAGTGCAAAGGAGCAGGCGGAGCTGGAGCAGCAGTTGCTGGATCAAGTGCAGCGCGGAGAGATTACACCGGAGCAATATGAGCGCGCGATGACGGAGCTGGTGGATCCGCGATTCTCGATTGGCGGCGATCGGTTTGTTGACGCTTTGCATGACATTGCGGCGCCGGCACCGGAGGTTGAGTTCTCGCGCGAAGAATGGGGCAGACTGTTCCCTGATGGCCGGGTTGATACTCCTGTTGGTCAAGTAAAGCTCGGAGAGCACCAGTTTGAAAAGCTCAAAGCAAAAAGGCGCAGTTGGCAACTGGGCATGATGCACAGCACTTTGACTGATCCAGCTGTGGTGATTGAGCAGCCAAGCGGTTCGTGGGCATTTTTAAAAGCATTTATTGACGGGGATAAAAAACGGCGGTTTCTGTCAGTTGCAATCAGTAAAGATGGTGAGCGCATTGTTATCACCAACCACATGAAAAAAGAGAAACAGGTGGAGGTAATAATGCAAAACGGCAGGCTGGTCTTTCAGACCACCGCACTGAGCGAACGTTTAGGCTCGCCGCGGAACCAGCCTGCCAATGAGAATAAGACACCATCTGCCGGTGAGAGTCAACCCCGTTTTTCGGTCGCGCCACCGGTGGATACTCTGGAGTTCAAACGCTGGTTCGGAGATTCAAAAGTGGTGGATGCGTCCGGCAAGCCATTGGTGGTTTATCATGGGACTCATGCTGATTTTAATGAATTTTTAAAACAGGAAAATAAAAACGGTACGCGGCTTGGTGAAGGGTTCTATTTTACAGCAGATCGCAGACTTGCGGAACGTTATGCCGGCAAAAGCGGTCGGGTTTTAGAAGTTTATTTAAAAGCGGAAAGACCGTTCCGTATCAGTGAAATGGCCGGCGCAGAGCGCGAAACAGCGTTAAGTCATGAAGGACATTATACAGAATTAGGATATGATTCATATTTTGATCCGGATATGCACATAATTGTTGTTCATGATTCAACGCAGGTAAAAAGCGCAACGGACAACACCGGCACATTCGATCCCGGCAATCCAGACATTCGGTTTTCGGTTTCAGGAGATACAGAACTCCCGATTACTGCTCTGTCCGGCGAAAAAATTAATATTAAGCAGGCATACGAAATTTATAAAAAGATCCAAAACGCCGGCGATATATTAAATGAGGATGGCGGTTTTTATCTACGTTTTACCGGCTCCGGAAGACAAAAAACAGTCAACACTTTATCAACGTCTGGAATCCCCGGTGCGTTAAGTTTAATTGAAGCGTTGCCGGAAATTGCACGGACGGCAGTCGCGGTATATTCACATGACGATGCGCGCGGTGCATCTGAAATTGAGCGAATCAACCGGCTGTTTGCTCCGGTAATGCTGAATGGTGAGGTATATCGTGCAAAACTGACCGTCAAAAAAATAACTGATTATGACAAAAGCGGCGACGTTAGAAAACTGTACGATGTTGCTTTAGATGGAATAGATAAAGCTGACGTCAAATTAATCACCCATGCTGATAACAGCCTTGATGATAGCCCGTCAGCTTCAACCATCAAGCTAGATGATATGATGGCAGGGTACAAGGACAATCAGAGACGTTTTTCCTATCCTGATAATTTCAGTCCGGGAGCTCGGTTTTCCATCGAGCAGCGCAACGATCCGTATCAATCAGCGGCGGTGTACATCGCAGGGCAGATTTATAACGGCGCGTTTAACGTAAAGCAGGGCAAAGGTAAACAGCGCGGACAGTGGTTTCCGAAAACGGATGCAGAGAAGGCGGCAGAAGTTCGCAATATTCTGAAAAGCATGGGCGCCGGCATGAATGATGCAGCGGTGAATGAAGTGCTTTCAATGGCGACTGCTGCGGCAGCGGCGACACTGCGGCAGAAAAACAGTTTTAAGAACAATGCACAGGTGAGCCGGTTTATTCGCGATGAAATGGCGCGGCAGTGGTTTAACCGGCAGGTTGAAGAGGTTTACCGCGCCGGGCGCGAGGGCGGGCGGATTGCGGCAATGGCGGCGGCGGAAGTTCGTTATGAACAGGAAAAGGCGGCGCAGATGCTGCTGACGTCGCGGGTGGGGATGAATGCCGAAAAGCTGCTGGAATACAATCTGGATCCGCGCCGTCTGCTGGAAAAGCTCGATCTGGAGGTGGCAGAGCGTAAACCGCCGGCAGAGCTTTTGAAACGAAAACCGCTTTCTGATGCGGAGTTTGAGAAGGCGGTTGAATCCGGTACGCCGATCGTGCGGGATTTAAACGGAGAAACGGAGCAGATTTATAAAGTCAGGGTCGATGATTTCATGTTCAGGCTGCGCAGCGCAGTGGTGATGGAACTGCAAAAAGAGGGCGTGATTGGCCCTGTGCGCTTTTCATCACTTGCAATGTGTTCACCGGTAGCGGTGGCGGAATTCAGGCAAACGCTGAAAACCATTTTAGGGCAAATGGCGGCGGATCTGACGTATGGATTCCGGCGGGATGTGATTGAGCGCCGGATTAACTCGCTGGACAATGTTAAACTTGGCAGTGCGCTGGAGAGACGGGCGTCAATCATTCTGCAGCAGATGTTAAATGCGCAGGATTATGAGACGCTGCAGGGGCAGATTGATCATGTGCTGGAGGTTACGAAGCAGTTTAGCGGGCATTTGAAATACCGGCAGCAGGAGATCAGCCGGGCGGTGAATGCGCGGGCAACAAAAATGTTCCGGCATATTCGCGGGACGACCGACCATGCCGGTGTTCTGTTTATGTCTCCGGCGGCGGTGGAAACAGAGATGCAGATGTTGCACGACCGGATCAATAATCCGAATACACTGCGCGCCGCGTTTCCGGAAGGAACGGATTTGGATGACGCACTGCAGGATACGATTGACCGGTATAACATGCTGGAGCGGTTTGGCGCATTTAAATATAAAAAACCGGCGGAACGGGCGGATGCCGTCAACTGGCTGAATGAACGGCTGGAGTCTGAGTTAAAGGCGCAGGAGGAACGCCGTGAGAAAGTAAAGGCGGAAGCCGGGAAGATTCAGGCGGCGCTCATAAAAACGCTGCCGCGCCGTAAAACAGAGGGGTATAATAAACGCTCGCCGAAAGAGTGGTGGGCGGATGGAAACTCTCAGGTTTACATGATCGAGCACCGTCTGCTGGAGCTGGTCAATTATGGCAAAGGTGCTGATCGAAAAGCGGCGCAGGAGTTAATGCAGAAAATATCCTTTGATATTGCGAGCGCAAACTTCCAGAAAAACAACAGTACGGCGAATGATAATCTGGCATTCGGCGAAGCCTTACGGCGGATTTACGGTGTCCGGTTTGCCGAAAACGAAGTCCGGGCGCTGATGACGCCGAGCGAAGAGTTTCAGCGGTTCAGCCTGTATGGCCAGAAGCTGAGCCGCGCACAGATTCTGCAGATGCTGGGAATGCTGGCACAGCAGGATATACGCAGCCGCGCCGAAGCGATTGCGGAAATTGGTGATGTGCTGAAAGCAATGCACGGCGGGGATGTTGTTAAGTATATTAAACGGCACGGCATTGAGGCGGTTGCAGAAAGCCTGTATCAGGATGCAGATGAGTTTATAAAATACCGGCTGAAAAACGGCATGGAGCTGTCCGGCTATCAGGTGTATCAGGCGGTGCGCGCGGTACAGGAGGGTTCTTTTCTGGCTCAGCGTTTGGCAATGGAGAGCGAAATGATTGCCGCGCTGCGGAAAGTGAGCCCGAAGGATTTTGAACTGCTGAACTGGTTTCGTGATTATTACCGCCAGAACCGCCCGGAGCTGAGTGAAGTCAACAAACAGATTACCGGCTTTGTGATTCAGCCTCCCGATCCGCTCTACATTCCGGCCAAGGTGGACTATATGGCGCCGCCGATGTCGTCGCTGCATGTTACAATGCCGGTGGTTCCTCCAAGTCTGACGCCGCGCGTGTTCAGCACACGTGACCTTGATGAGAGCGCAGATATTGTGAGCATTTATATGCGGCGGCTGGAATCGAACCAGCATTTTATTAAATTTGCAGGAATCCATCAGCAGGTCGCACGGATTTTTAACGATCAGAAACTGATGAAGGCGATCGAGCTGACGCACGGGGCTCGGTTTGCAGAGCAGCTGATAACACATTTAAGAGATACGATCAGCGGCCAGCCGGTGACCAGCGGCCGGATGGAGGCTATTGACAGTCTGGTGAATTTCTTTTCCGTTACACGGCTGGGCTGGAATCTCAGCCTGTTCCCGAAACAGGTTACAAGTATTCCCTCATTTGCGATGTATGTGCCGGGATGGGATTTCATGCGCCATATTGCGACAGCGTTCACCCCGGAGGGCATAGCAACGATGCGCGAAATCATGAACAGCGAGCATGCTAAAACGCGCCGGCGCGAAGGGTTCACGCAGGTTGATCGCGAAATTCTTTCCGGTTTAAACGAAAAGGGAATGACGTTCTGGGAAGGATATAAGCGCTTTGGGCGGTTCCCGACCGAGTATGGCGACATTATGCCGACGCTGATTTTTGGGCAGGGTTATTATCGCGCCATGCTGAATGATGCCGCACAGCAGGGAATGAAAGGCGAAGAGGCAAAGTCATGGGCAATGGATCAGCTGTGGCGTCTGGTTGAGATGAGTCAGCAGTCCGGCAGCATTATGAATATGCCCGAATGGCAGCGCCACGGCGGGAGCTTTGGGCGCGCACTGGGTCAACTTCTTTCAACGCCGTCACAGTTCTGGGCAAAGCAGGTATTTGACTGGCGGGCATGGCGGGCGGCGCTTGAGGTTGAGGGGTTTGGGTCAGATAGAGAAAGCGCCGCTCGTGCGCAATTCCTCAAGACCTCCTTTATCAACCATGTTCTGCTGGCCGGACTTTATAATGCTGTGTCGATAGCGTGGCGCGGGATGCTGGGCGAGCCGCCCGACGAGAAAGATTTTATACAGCTGGTTGAAAGCATCCTTGTCGGGCCGTGGAGCGGAATCCTTGTGATTGGTGCGATTCAGGAGGGAATGGCGCATGGTCTTCTGACGGGCGAAAGCGGTTTTGGCGGCGGTGAGATGATTCCGATTGCCGGGCTGGCGGCAGATGCACAGACAATCGGCGCGGCGGTGAACGCGGCTCTTTATGGCGACTGGGGCGAGGTGTGGAAAGAGCTGGAGAAAATAATGAAGGGCGCCGTGCCGCCATACCGTGACGTGAAGAAGGCGTACGAAAATTATTTAGAGTGAGATGCGTATATAGGGCGGAGGAGTTTTTTATGAAAAAGATGTTATTTGCAGTTATGTGCCTTTGTGCCTTTGTTCCTATGTGCCTATCTGCTGCGCAGTGGACAATGACAATTACCGGATCAACCCGGTGTATTCCGCGTAAGGATATTGCACGCGAAAAAACTGTTGCACCGTGGGAAGCCGGGGAGGTTTCTGCCGGGGATTATGTGATTTCAAGTGCCGCCCGGTATTATATGGCGACCTCGTCCGGCACTGCATCGGTTGAGCCGGCGCACCGGAGCGGTCACGTTACCGGCGCAGATGGAATCGGCTGGATTGTGGTGACAGATACGTTTGGCGAAAATGGCGTGATCGCGTGTGTAATGACAGATACAGCAGCGCACTATAACCTGAACGCAGCAGCTTCCACGAATGCCCCCTGGATGGTGAGACAGATTTACGATCCGCAGCGCGGCGCATGGTATTTTACTCCGATGGGCGGCGGCACGGCCATTATTTCTTTTCTTGAACTGTAATCTGGGAGAAATCAATGAAGTCATTTTACTATCTGCTGACCATTGCTTTTTTATACCAGTGCCAACCGTTGCCGGCGCAAACGCTTGGCGTTGAATCGCTGCCCGGAAAGCCCGGGGCAATCCCAGTTTATGTTAACCCGGGTCTGCTTGGAGATTCGGGGATAATGGCTGAGGACATCCCTACGCTGGAGCAGTTTAACTCTTTGTCGAACGCAGTCAAAGGGAAGGTAGACAACTCCGGCGGCACCGCCACAAATCTGACGGTGGCTGGAACGTTTAAAACGGCGGAGGTGACTAGCGAGAACGATTTAGTGCTAACCTCCTCGATGATTTCTGGGACATATCAATCAAGGATATACTTGTCGCCTTTGGATTCCGTTCGCCCGCTATATTTTTACGAAGACGCTTCTGGTGATGATTGGGTTTCACTCTATACCGAGCTTGCACTGCTGGAGGACGTGGGGGAGGTTTCCGGTGAGATTGACGCGGTGATAGGTGAGATCGGGCTATGCAAACAGGTTACGAGTCCGCGCCTTGAGGTCGTGAGCAACCGTTTAATAACGGTGGAGCAGGAGGTTGAGTGGACGACTAATAAGGTGTGGGAGTTTGGTGCGGCGACGAATTGGATTCATCCGTCGCGGTTGGAGTATGGGAAGAGCTACGCTTTGTTAAATAAGTCTTTAGAGGAAAGCACATGGTCGAACGCGATTTTTCTTTTTGATGCGGCACTGCCTGCATACAAAGCCGGACAGACGACCGCCCGCTGGCTGGACTGGAGTCCTGAAAAAATGGACATGGTTCAACCGACCGTGGCACGACAGCCTGCTCTAACGAACACTGCATCTGGCGTGGCGTACTATTTTGATGGAGCAGACGACCGGCTCTATACGCAGGGCAACATAAACATTGGAACAAATGATTTTTTAATCGAAGTTGAAATGGAGTTTTTGGAAACGATTACGACAAACAATATGTACGTAAACTTTTATGGTTATGGGACAGGCATAGGTTCCGCAACTAACGGCTATATTGTCGCACTCCATACTTATTCTTCCGACAATCTGCGAGCGATCGTCGGCAACACTGCGTTGAGCCCTGTGTCGTACATGTCGGAGAATATTGGGAAAGTTGGAAGTTTAGTTGGAACAGGATTTCGGCGTGTGTGGTTTAAGAAGATAGGCACGGTGCTTACTGCCGGAATTGATGGCGATATTAAAGCTACAGCGACGGCACCGGAAGAACTGCCGGTGATGCAAAATGTACCGTTTTATTTCGGGAATCCGGCGACGCCTCAACCGCCCGCGTTCAATGTTCGCAAAGCAAAAATCATCGTAGGAGATGTGCAATGAAGAAACTGATTACACTGATTTTAATTTCATCGCTGACGGCGTTCTCTGCTCCGGTGCTGGTGCTTGGAAAAGCTGATTCAGATGCGGCAGAGAAGTCCATCATCGGCGGCAACTATGTACGTTCGCAAGGTGGTACAGTGTGGCTGGTCGGCTGGTGGGTTCAGCCGGATTTTAGCCTTCTGCCGGAGAGCGATACACATGCAAATATAGACATTGCCGAAGCACCGGCGTTCATCACCGGCTCTACAGGTTCGGCAACGATCTCCGGAGTTGTCGATTATCACACCGCGCTTTCAACGCTGGGGCTGTCGCAATGCGATGAGGAAGGCAATGACCTGGAAGGCGGTGAAGGATGAACCGGTGTCAATCTCTTCCAGTGTTAGTGTGGCTCTTGGTGGTGATTTCAACATCCGTGATGGCGGTGGGGATTGATGTACTGGATAGAGCCAATGAGCTTTCATGCTCAAGCGCGCCGACGCTGTTAAGCTTCATGGTGCTCGTGGAAGGCTTTGCGCTTTCCATGTTATGGCGAGCCTTGAGACAGGCTGAGGCAAAGAATGTTGAACGGATGGAGCGGTATAATGAAACGCTTGAGAAGGTGCTTACAGAAAACAATAAGGCAATCAGCGATTTAAGACTGACGATTGCCGAAGCGAAGAAGTAAGAGAGGACACGCAGATATGAAGAAGTTATGGAACGCAGTAAAAAAAGCATGGTCGCTGGTCGGTGAAAAAATAATCGAGGCGGCGATGGGCTATGTGACGCCTGAAAAAATGATCGGCTTGCAGATTCGCGGGCTGAAAAAATTAAAAGCACGCATCGAGAAAAGCAAAAACACGAAAGACGATGTTCTTTTGCCATCTATCAACGCAACGATTGATGCGCTCGAAAAAGCTGTCCCGCAAGGTGCTTAATAATGGATTCTGTCCTGCCAGTGTGGGCAGCGATTACCGTCGCCGTAATTATCGGCGTGGTAAAATTGCTGTTTACGCGGGCTGATAAAAAAGACGAGGACTCGCTCCATGTTAAAACGAATCCTGACGATCCTGACGGCGTTGCTGATTTTAACGAGCGTGAGCGGTTGCGTGAGCCAGGGGAGCTTCCGCCCGAACCCTAAAAGCGTCATTTACGTCGCCGAAGAAACCGGAATTTACATTCCGCGAAAATCTGTTATGTATTACGCCGCTGGCGGAAAAATGATGCTGAATGACCGGGCGTTTTATATTCCGTATGGATGGCGCATTTCCGGCCCGAAAGAATAGGGTCTGACAGCAACCGAAGTGCAACCAACGCTAAATTTTTAAAACTGTATAGCGGTTGAGATTGTCCCTCACTGCCCACCAAAATTATCCGGCCGTTTGTTGAAAATTCCTGTATAGATATCATTTTACAATAAAATCAAAAATATTGCAGCACAGGATACTTACACCGCTGTTAATATGCTGGTTTGGCGACCCCTACGGGAATCGAACCCGTGTTGCCAGGATGAAAACCTGGAGTCCTAACCGCTGAACGAAGGGGTCATTCAGAAACAAACGCGCTAAGGTAGCAGACCAGTACGGCAAGGCAACACAAAAGATAATTTTTTTATAACTTCGAATTGACTCATAAAAAACGACACCGAAGCACGGGCCGCAGAGGGGGGCGGATTGTTTCGTTGACTCATCATGATGACACCCTGTTGCTGGAGGGATGGAAACGATGAGTCTGGAGTCAAGAGCGCAGGATCTGCGGGTTCAATGCCGCAGATATAAAACGGCGGGCAAGGCGTATAAATCGCGCCTGATTGATGAG